>JBAXND010000011.1 GCA_037133915.1 Bacteroidota bacterium | reverse complement strand
TTACCGCAACGCCGACCAATGGAGGCACCACACCAACCTACAGTTGGACGCTCAACGGAAGCAGTGTTGGTACGAATTCTTCAACGTATTCGAGTTCAACAATACCAGCCGGATCAAATACGATATTATGCACAATTACAAGTAATGCGACCTGTGCAAGTCCAGTGACTGCAACTTCAAGTATTGCAGTCACGGTTAACCCAACAGTAGTTCCTTCAGTAAGTGTAGCCGCCAGTCCATCCGGGGCTGTATGTGCAGGAACGAATGTGACCTTTACCGCAACGCCGACCAATGGAGGCACCACACCAACCTACAGTTGGACGCTCAATGGAAGCAGTGTGGGTTCCAATTTGCCTACCTATTCAAATTCGGCATTACCTGCAGGAGCAAATACTGTAGTATGCACAATTACGAGCAATGCAACTTGTGCAAGTCCTGTAACGGCGACATCAAGCGCAGTTGTCACAATTACTACTAACGCTGTGCCTTCATTGAGTTTAACCTCCAATCCGCCTGGAGCTGTTTGTTCAGGAACAAATGTTGTATTTATAGCCACCCCTTCAGGAGGAGGAACAGCACCGACCTACAGCTGGACACTCAATGGAAGCAGTGTTGGTGCGAATTCCTCAACCTATTCGAATTCCTCGTTAAATACTGGAAACAACAATATTGTTTGTACCATGACAAGCAATGCCGGATGTGCCAGTCCTGCCACTGCCACAATGAGTCTTGCTGTAACTGTAAATGCTAATGTTACCCCTTCAATAGCAATAACAGCTAATCCTTCGGGAGCGATTTGTGCAGGAACTAATGTTACATTTTCCGTTAGCACAACTACGAACGGAGGTTCTTCTCCTTCATATCAATGGTTTCTTAACGGAGCACCAGTTGGAAGCGGAACGTCCTATTCGTATTCGGGCTTGACCAATGGTCAAACTGTATATTGCCAGATGACAAGCAATGCAAATTGTGCCAGTCCGGCAACAGTATCGTCAAATACGATTATTATGTCCGTGAATCCATTAGTTATACCAACTGTCACTGTTTCGGCAAATCCTTCAGTACCCGTATGCACTGGTTCAAATATTGTATTTACTGCTGTTCCGACGAATGGTGGAACAGCACCAACTTACTCATGGACACTCAATGGAAGCAGTGTTGGTTCAAATATACCAACTTATTCAAATTCGGCATTACCTGCCGGAACGAATACAGTAGTTTGCACAATTACGAGCAATGCAACTTGTGCGAACCCGGCGACGGCAACAGCAAGTATTGTAGTAACAGTTAACTCAAGCGTTGTTCCTTCTGTGACTGTATCATCCAATCCGTTGGGCACAATTTGTTCTGGAACAAATGAAACGTTTATTGCATCCCCGACAAATGGTGGTACAACTCCGACCTACAGTTGGGTGCTCAACGGAAACATTGTTGGTACCAATTCCGCCACATATGCCAATAGTTCTCTACCTGCTGGAACAAATAGTATTGTATGTATTGTCACGAGTAACGCTACTTGTGCCAGTCCGGTAACAGCTACAACAAGTGCTACGGTCACTGTTAACCCAAGTATATCACCGTTAGTTGTGGTGACGGCGAATCCTTCAGGGGCAATATGTTCAGGTACCAATGTGACCTTTACCGCAACTCCAACTAATGGAGGTACTGCACCGACCTATAGTTGGACGCTCAACGGAAGCAGCGTTGGGTCTAATATACCGACCTATTCAAATCCGGCATTACCTGCAGGATCAAATACCATATTGTGTTCAGTTACCAGTAATGCTACCTGTGCAAGTCCAGTGACTGCAACTTCAAGTGTAGCCGTAACTGTCAACCCTACAGTTACACCTTCAGTTGTTGTGTCTGCAAATCCTTCAGGAATCGTTTGCGCAGGTACAAGTGTCACATTTACGGCAATACCTACTAATGGTGGTGCAACACCGACCTACAGCTGGACTCTGAATGGAAGCAGCGTTGGTTCTAATATACCAACCTATTCAAATCCGGCATTACCAGCCGGGGCAAATACTGTTGTTTGCACAATTACGAGCAATGCAACTTGTGCAAGTCCTGTAACTGCGACATCAAGCGCAGTTGTCACAATTACTACGATTGCTGTGCCTTCATTGAGTTTAACCTCCAATCCACCGGGAGCTGTTTGTTCAGGAACAACTGTTGTATTTACAGCCACCCCTTCAGGAGGAGGAACATCACCGACCTACAGTTGGACACTCAATGGAAGCATTGTGGGAACGAATTCCTCAACCTATTCGAGTGCCTCGTTAAATACAGGAAACAACATCATTGTTTGCACAATGACAAGCAACGCCGGATGTGCCAGTCCTGTGACGGCCACAATGAGTCTTGCTGTCTCAGTAAATGCTAGCGTTACCCCTTCAATTGCAATAACAGCCAATCCACCGAGTCCAGTTTGTATTGGTACTACGGTTGTGTTTACCGCAGTACCTTCCGGTGGTGGTACATCCCCTGCATATCAATGGTCGCAGAATGGCCTAAACTCAGGCTCTAATGCGCGCACATTCTCTAGCTCGACATTGATTAGCGGCAATAATATCATTGTTTGTACAATGACTAGCAATGCTGTGTGTGCAAGTCCTATTGCTGCAACCATGAGTCTTCCAATAACTGTTAATACTATTCCCTCAATAACCACGCAACCGGTTGACACGTCAGTTTGTCAGGGGCAGAATGCTGCATTTTCAACCACTGCAGGCAGTACAACAACAATGACATACCAATGGCAAGTGAGTACTGATGGCGGAGTGTCCTGGAATAATACCCCAACGACACCGCCATATTTTAACTATACGACAGCGACACTTGACATTGTTCCTGCTACAATAGGAATGAATAATTATCAATATCGTGTTGTGATAACCAATGCTTGTGGAGCAACCAACAGCAATGCCGGAACATTGTTTGTTGGCTCAGGTCCTGTAAATGTTATAGCATTAGCGTCACCGAATCCTGTGTGTGTTGGCACTACTTTGGATCTTACTGGAACAGCAACGGGTGCAACAACTTGGAGTTGGACAGGTTCCGGGGGTTTCAGTTCAACGGCACAAAATCCTCAAATAAGCCCAGTTACTACATCGCAAGGGGGTATATATACACTGACAGTTACAAATTCCTGCGGGACTGTAAACGTGACCACAGGGGCAATTGTCGTTAGCACCGGCCCAACCGGAATTTCTGCCGGTGCAACACCCAATCCTGTCTGTTCAGGACAAAGTTTAAGCCTTACGGGTACAGCGTTAGGTGCCACATACTGGTCATGGGCTGGGCCTGCAGGATTTACTGCGACTATTCAAAATACGTCTATGCCCTCAATTTCATCAATACAGGCCGGTATTTACACCCTTTATGCAGGTAACAGATGTGATACAGTCAATAGTACTGTTTCTGTGAGCCTGAATTATCCACCAACAGGTGTAAATATTTCTGTTTCTTCCGATACAATTTGCTCAGGACAAACCTTGACATTCACCGGGACTGCAATAAATGCCAGTTCTTTTGAATGGAAAGATCCCAATGACTTGTTGATTTCCGGTGCACAAGTTTATCCATTTTATAATATTTCAGTAAGTCAAAGTGGAATGTACCATTTCAATGCCATAAACACATGCGGCGTTGTTAGCGATTCTGTCGATATTATTGTACATCAAACACCTGCTATGCCCGGTCCCATTACAGGACCTTTGAATCCCTGTATTGGAAGTACAGCATGCTACAGCATTCCTGGAATTGCCGGGGTAACTTATCAATGGAGTATTCCTAATGGATGGACGTTGGTAGGAACGACAGGTGATTCAATATGCACACTACCTTCAACCAACCAAGGGCAGATTTCGGTTACTGTTTCAAATGGGTATTGTATGAGCACATCCCAGGCTCTCACTATACAAGGTGTTAATTTGGCTGTTGATGCCGGCCCAACTATTTGGATTGCTGCAGGAACATCTGCACATATCACGGGACAATGTTCAGGCATTAATGTTTCATGGTTATGGAGTGGTGGCTCTATTAGCGGACAGGATAATCTGCCAACGGTAAATACTGGATCTTTATCTTCAGATACCTGGTATTATGTTTCAGTAGATAATGGCAATGGTTGTAGCGCTATCGATTCAGTTCTTGTAAGAATCATTCCTACCCATATTACAATTATTGAAATATCCGGCTTACCCGACACTATTTGCAGTGGTGAAACTATTCAATTGCATTCACTTGTGAAAGGTGGTGATACGCTTAATTACTCTATCCTGTGGAGCGGTAGCGGTGTTCAGAATCCTTCCCTGCAGAATACAATTGCAATACCTGCTGATACAGGAGTTGTGAGTTATAAACTTCATGCAACAGATGGGGTAGATTCAGATGATTCAACGATATCGGTTTACGTAAAACAATCGCCCATTGCGGAAGGTGGACCCAATATTGGAATTGGTTGTAATATTCCATTTGATACTATTGGTCTTGCCGCTGTTCCCGGGAATACTTATTTGTGGGCGCCTGCTGCGGGTTTGAATAATGCAAATATTGCCCAACCGGTAGCTTCTGTTGTTCAACCAACAACTTACACCTTAACTGTAACGAACGTTAATGGCTGCGTTTCCACAGACACTGTTCTGGTTGCACCTATTGGTTCTATTACTGCAAATGCAGGTAAAGATACCGCAATCTGTAACGGCGCTGTGGCGCGATTGCATGGCACATCCGATTTTGGCAATGTATTCATATGGACACCTTTCAGCGATCTGAACAACCCATATATTGCCGAACCACTTGCAACGCCAACAGCAATCGGAATATATACTTTGACCGTCGGTTATGGAAGCTGTTCTGCCTCTGACGAAGTTCAGATTGATATCAATACTATTAATGTTTCATTGGTTTATGATTGTCAGTCATTCACCGCAATAGCCCTGCCCGATGGACTTGTAAGCTATGAGTTTAGTGTGAACGGAGTCGTAAAACAGGATTCAAGCGATAATAACTCATACTTTAACACCACCATCAATAATAAGGACAGTATTCAGGTTTTTGCAATTGATGAAAACGGATGCAGTGTCCGGGTTGCAACTATTAATGATTGCGGTTCTGAGTGGGTAAACGCTTTTACTCCTGATGGCGACGGCATAAATGACAGGTTTGGCAGCGGTCGGGATATGAGAATATTTGACCGCTGGGGTCTGCAATTATACATCGGCAGCGATGGATGGGATGGTACTTTCAATGGTAAAGGTGTTCCTGCCGGTACTTATTATTTCATTATTCAGCAACCCGACCCAAGCGGCGGATTTAAAGAAATAACTGGTCCTGTAACACTGGTTAGAAAGTAAAACGAATATTGGATGATAGTATAAGGTATAGGAACATGATGTTTAATCGGTTATAAAAAATTATGTAACATGAAAAGGATCTTTTTAATAATCGCACTGCTATTCACTTCTGGATTTCTCTTTGGTCAGAAATCCTTTGAAGCTGCAGAACAATTTTTTGCAGACAGGCAGTATTATCTCGCAATTGATGCCTACAAAACCGTATTGAAAAATACGTCAGATGCATCTTTGAAGAGAAGTATCTATTTTAAAATCGCTGAATCGTATCGGCTTATGAACTTTTATACCGACGCGATTAACTGGTACGAAGACGCGATGGCGAACGGATTCAGGGACACCAAAGTGTACCTGAATTACGGAGATGTGCTTACTGCCGTCGGAGAATTGGATAGGGCGCTGAATGCTTACGAAGAATACATGAAAGTTGTACAAAAGGATCCTAACGTTGAAAGGCGCATTGCCGGTATTCATAAATATCAGATTGCAGCCAAATCCCCGAACCTGCTTAATCCATTGAAAAATGAAGTCGGCTTGAATTCGCAATACAGCGAATATGGCCCGGCATGGTTCAATGACGGATTACTTTTTTCGTCGAACCGTAAAGACATGAGCGAAAAAACCGACACCAGGACAGGCGAGGGGAACTCAGATGTTTATGTTACAGACTTCAACCCTGCCACCGGGCAATTCTCAAACCCGGTAATCGTGAAAGGAGGGTTGAATACAAAAGCAAATGACGGGACATTGGTTTATCTGCAAAATGAAGCAACCGCTTATATTATGCAGTCAAACGGATATCTGGGAAAGGGAAACATCAATGAGTGTACTTATAAAGATGGAGAATGGAGCTCCTCAAAACCGACCGGTCTGAACAGCAAGACATACAGTGTTGGACATCCGACAATGGCATTTCAGGGGCATATAATGTATTTTGTGTCTGATATGCCGGGTGGTAAAGGTGGTTATGATATATGGATGTCTGAACGTTCTGTCAGCGGTAATTGGGGGCTGCCGGTTAACCTTGGTGATGGAGTGAATACGAAAGATGATGAAATGTTTCCATACATCATTGGTGATACAATGCTTTTCTTCTCATCCAACGGGTATACCGGTTTTGGCGGATTAGACATCTATTTTGCTCGGAAGAAAGATAAAAAATTCATGAACCCGACGAATATCGGCTATCCGTTCAATTCGCCTTCAGATGATTTCGGAATAATTATCAGGAATAATCTTAAAGGTGGCTATCTGTGCAGCAACCGACCAAAAGGCGCGGGAAGCGACGATATTTACTCTTTTCCTAATTTCCCGGCGTTTATTACGGCATCGGGTATTATCTCTGATCTGAATACAGGAGTGACTATCGGAAATGCAATGGTAGTGCTGAAAACAGCATCGGGAATGAATGATACTACTTTTTCTGATAATTCAGGAAATTATTTGTTCTCTAATCTGGCCCCCGGCGAATCCTATACTATTGAAGTAAGCAAAGTCGGGTATTTTGATGACTCAAAGCTTCTGCAAACGAATGAAAATGTCTATTTTATGGAATATAAAAAGGCAAATGGTACGAACCTTGATTTTGCGCTGCTAACCAGACCCATACCATTGTTTAGCGTTACCGGAAAAGTAAGAGACCGTGCAACACAAAGCCTTATTAAGGATGAAAAATTAATCATCTATACCAAAGATCAAAACTTCGGAGATTTTGATATGTCTGATGGTGGAGGTGTATATGCATTTACCTTACTCAACACAACCGGTTACACAATTAAAATTATGAAGAAAGGGTACTGGTCTGAATCGCGAGAATGCGACGGAACTAACGCAAAAGACGGAGAGGAATTTTCACTGAAATACGGAAAAGATTTTGATTTTGACCTCACCAAAATTGAGCCGAAAAAAGAAATCGTGCTGAACAATATCTATTACGATTATGCGAAAGCCACACTTCGCCCCGAATCTCTTATTGAACTGGATAAAATTGTTGCGATGATGCGCGAAACGCCCAATGTGACTATTGAACTCAGCTCGCATACCGATGCACGAGGCGAAGCAAACTATAATATGAGACTTTCGCAGGCAAGGGCGAAATCATGTGTTGATTATATCGTCTCTCAGGGAATTGATGCACGCCGTCTTACCGCCAAGGGTTATGGTAAAACAAAACTTTTAATTACCAACGCTCAAACCGAAGACGAGCACCAGAAAAACCGCCGCACATCTTTTCAGGTGATGAAGGTAACTGAAGCGGCCGTGAGTAATGCAGCCCCCGATACATTTAAATTTATGGTGAAAATTGTCTCATCACCAACACGGAAAATTACAGACGAGTATTTTGAAAAATTATACAGGAAGATACCGGGAATTGTAATTGGAATGGAAGAAGAAATCATTGATTCGCAAAAAATGTTCACCTACAATGCCGGAACATACGATGATCTTAATAAGGCAATTGAACTAAAGAAAAAGATAAGGCAGGAAGGCTTTATAAGCTGCACCATTCAGCCGTATGTAAATAATATCAAAACCGACGTTCAGAAAACGCTTGAATCATTGTCAAAGTAAAAATCACAACTAATAATAAGTATTATGAAAAAGATATCCGGATTATTAATATTGCTGCTCGGCCTCAGTTTTGCCGTCATGGCTCAAAATGACCTGCAGCTCAGTCATCAGATTTATAACAGGATATTATTCAACCCCGCTGCCACCGGTCAATCGGGCTGTTATAATATTACACTGTTGGCCCGCGAACAGTGGACAGGAATTAAAAAGGCACCCGAAACCCAAATACTGAACATCAACAAATATATAACTCCTGCTAAACTTGGTCTGGGGCTGTCAGTGATAAGTGATAAGGTGGGGTATGAGAATATACTGAATGTGAAAGCTGCAATCGCTTATCATGCATGGCTTTCAAAAAGGACGGTACTCTCATTCGGTGTGGGCGGCGGAATTATAAGCACAACTGTAGAAGGCTCTAAACTTACCTACCAGGAGCCGGGAGACCCGAATGCCACTATCAGCAACATCACTCATGTGTATCCTGATTTTGATTTCGGTGCGGAGTTTAACAGCGGCGGGCTGAATTTGGGCGTTTCAAGCACCCACGTTGTGACCTCTTTCAAAAAGTCCGATCTGATGAAGATGCCACGGCATATTTATGCCTATGGTAAATACGCGATTAAAGTCACCAAAGGGTTTGAGATTATACCGGCTGTTTCCTACAGCAACATTAACAGGGTTCATTTGTTTGACTGTAATGCGACCTTCAGTTTTTCCGACCGCGTGTGGGCAGGCGCATCCTATCGTATCGAAGATTCATTCGTATTAATGGCAGGCGTGAAAATAATTAATCAATTGCGCATCGGATACTCATATGACTTTAAAACCGGACCTATCAAATCAGCTATAACTAAAGGAACCCACGAGGCAATGATACAGATGAAATTCGGGTGTCCGTCAGCCAAACCCAACCAGATTTCACCAAGATTTTTCAACTAGAGGTCTTCGGTAAATAATAACTTCACAATTGTATGTTTTGAATCAGCCCGGTCTTTTGACCGGGCTTTTTGTTATAGTCAACGACAATTATCTACACTTGCTTATCTTTGCAAGACTATGAATAATCTGCTGTATATTTATTGGAATGTAAGCCCAACAATTTTTCAATTGGGCCCGTTGAAGGCAAAGTATTACGGATTCTTTTTTTCTTCAGTTTTCGTTGTTGCCTATGTGGTTATGCGCGCTATTTTTTTGAAAGAGAAAATCCCCTTACAGCATCTTACCCGCTTAATGGTTTATTCAATAATTGGAGTGGTTGTAGGAACACGTCTTGCGCATGTCTGCTTTTATGAGCCTGCTTATTATTACGCGCATCCTGTCGAGATTTTTATGTTCTGGAAAGGAGGGCTTGCAAGCCATGGAGGCATTATCGGTATTATCATTGCAGCCTGGATATTCTCAGCTAAATCTCCTCCCAAAGCAAGTTTTTTGTGGACAATGGACCGCGTTATGATACCTGTTGCATTTGCATCCGTCCTTGTCAGACTCGGCAATCTTTTTAATTCCGAAATTGTAGGTCGACCAACGGATGTTCCATGGGCTTTTGTTTTTCCCCGGGTAGATATGCTGCCGCGCCACCCCACACAGTTATATGAAGCTTTGTTTTATTTAATAATTGGCTTGATTTTGCTTGTCTGGTATTATAAAACCGATGCACGTATATATAAAGGACTTTTCTTTGGAATAGCCCTGGTTTCAGTTACTATCTTCAGGATATTGATAGAATTCTTTAAAGAAAATCAAGTGGTGTTTGAGGATAAAATGATTTTAAATATGGGGCAATGGCTCAGTGTTCCGTTTCTGATTGCCGGCGTTTACTTTGTTATCAGGGCATTGACGAGAAAAGAATTATAATACTATTGCCAAATAGCCAAAAAAAATCCCCCCGGAATTCGGAGGGATTAATATTTATTCAGGATTTACTGTTTCAGGTTTTACTATGTCAGCTTTTACTGCTTCAGGTTTTGGCGCTGCGTCTGCCGCTCTTGCCAATAGTTGGGCTTGTGAAAGGCGTTTCTCACGAATACGTGCTTTCTTGCCGGTAAGGTCTCTCAGGTAGAAAATACGTGCCCTTCTTACAACACCGACTTTATTCAAAATTATTTTATCAATAAAAGGTGATGCAATCGGAAAAATTCTCTCAACACCAGTGCTTCCGGACATTTTGCGAACAGTGAATGTTTCTTTTATGCCGGCGCCTGAACGCTGCAGAACAACACCCTGATACTGCTGGATACGTTCTTTATTACCTTCTTTTATTTTGTAATGTACTGTAACTGTGTCGCCTGCTTTGAATTTTGGAAAACTTTGACGTGGTACGAGTGTCTCTTCCACAAAATTCATTATTGCCATCTTATTCATAATGCCTGGGTTTTAGAAATTCTAAATTCGGAGTGCAAAGGTATGATAATTTTATTATGGTTTTCAAAATTCGCGCAGAAAATTTTACTATCGTCAGGGCGAGTAGGGTTTGCTGATGTTAATATGCAGAAAATCAATAAGTTTTGTTTAATGCCTAAAGAGGCCGGGCTATTTTAATAGGTTTGGGCGTCTGGCTTTGGTCTTTTCTATGGCTTTTTCATTGCGCCAGTTCCTGATTTCCTTTTCATTGCCTGAAAGGAGCACTGCGGGCACTGTCCAGTTGTTATATACGGACGGTCGTGTATAAACAGGTGGTGCAAGCAGTCCGTCCTGAAATGAATCCGATAAGGCAGAGGTTTCATCACCCAATACGCCCGGTATCAATCTGATAATGGAATCACATATAATAGCGGCAGCCATCTCCCCACCCGACAATACATAATCTCCGATTGATATTTCACGGGTGATAAAATGTTCCCGTACACGCTCGTCAACACCTTTATAATGACCACATAAAATAATAATATTGCCTTTGAGCGACAACTCGTTTGCGATTCCCTGTTCCAACAAATCTCCGTCGGGCGAAGTGTAAATTACTTCATCGTAATCGCGTTCCGACCTCAGCTTTTCAATGCACTGAGCAATCGGACCAATCATCATAACCATACCGGCACCACCGCCGTAAGGGTAATCATCAACACTTTTATATTTTGTTTCAGAAAAATCGCGCAATTGGTGAAGATGTATTTCAGCCAAACCCTTGTCTTTTGCCCTTTTAATGATTGAATGATCAAACGGTCCGGAGAACATTTCAGGAAAAATGGTGATGATGTCGATTCGCATATAATAATATTATTCGGTAAAATTAAGAAATGAAAGGGAATTCATGAAGAAATACGTGTCGTTATTCAGTCAGCAGTTTCATTAAAGGAAAACTTTAGTGGACGTGCAATTCATCAACTTAATATTTTTAATTCTTCGTAATTCGTTTTTTAGTTAATTTCAGTATCTTTATCACAAATAAAACAGGCTTATGAACCACGCTTCTGGCAAACGCAACCTTTTATTGATAATGTCAGCACTGATGCTGGCTATTGTGTTTATCGTAAGTTCGTGCCGCACGCACAGGCAGGCCGCCAAATACGGTGCACCGCCAACAAACTTCGAAGAAAAGAAATAGCCGATTATACTATTTCGATTGTTTCAGCGGTTGGGCGTAAAGAACTACGTCTTTACCGTCAATCTGCTGATCGCACATAATTACCAGACGCTCTACAACGTTTCTCAGTTCACGGATATTACCTGTCCACTGTATCTTCTGCAGTTCGGTGATGGCATCTGCTGTAATGTTCAGTGCCGGCCGTCCCTGTGCCTGACAAATATCTTTAATAAAATGGGCTGCCAGCAGCGGAATATCTTCGGGCCGCTCATGAAGCGGAGGTACGGTAATAAGGATTACGCTCAGGCGGTGATAGAGGTCTTCACGAAAATTCTTTTTACTGATTTCCTCTTCCATATTCTTATTTGTTGCAGCAATAACTCTTACGTTTACCGCAATTTCTTTTTCGCCACCAACCCGTGTAATTTTATTTTCCTGCAGCGCCCGTAAAACCTTTGCTTGTGCAGAAAGGCTCATATCGCCAATTTCATCCAGAAATAATGTGCCTCCGTCAGCAAGTTCAAAATCGCCTTTGCGCTGTTTTATGGCCGACGTAAATGAACCTTTTTCATGACCGAACAACTGACTTTCGATAAGCTCGGAAGGAATGGCCGCGCAGTTTACTTCTATAAAAGGCGATTTCGCACGGTTACTTTTTTCGTGCAGCCAGCGTGCCACAAGCTCTTTTCCGGTGCCATTTTGCCCGGTAATCAAAACCCGCGCATCAGTCGGAGCCACTCGGTCTATAAGATCTTTCACCTTCTTAATGGCCGATGATTCGCCAATCATTTCCCATCCTTTAATTACCTTCCGCTTCAGCACTTTTGTCTCTGACATCAGCGTTGATTTATCCAGCGCGTTGCGTATGGTTACAAGCAGGCGGTTCAGGTCGAGCGGCTTGGCGATAAAATCGTAAGCCCCCATTTTTATAGCTTCTACGGCCGTTTCAATAGTGCCGTGCCCGGAAATCATAACAACGGGTGTATCGGAGCGCTCAAGTATTTTTTTCAATACCTCAATGCCATCCATTTTGGGCATTTTGATATCGCACAATATCACATCATATTTTTCTTTATCAATCAGGGTAAGACCTTCACTACCATCAGATGCATCGTCAACACTGAATTTCTCATATTCCAGTATTTCACGAAGCGTATTTCTTATGCCTTTTTCATCATCAATAATCAGAATATTCGCCATAATTGTGAATTATTTATCTAATTGCAAATGTATAAAAATTGAAGCATGCGGCGGTTTAAAACTCGGACGATTAAAATTTTGTGTACTCGGTAAAATTCTTTAATCTTGTATCCAAGTAAAAGAAAAGTATTATGGAAAGCAAGTATTTGTGGCTGCTCGACAACGGTCATGCAAAATCAACGCCGGGAAAGCGATCCCTGGTTTTTGAAAACGGTGCGCAATTATTCGAATATGAATACACCCGAGATTTGGTAAGTCGCATCGCGGCAAAACTCGAGGCGGTTGGCATCAGCTATCATATTCTGATTCCTGAAACCGATGAGGATATTCCCGTTATAGATCGTGCAACGCGTGCCAACCAGTTCGCAGCAGACAAACCGAAATTGTATGTTTCTGTACACGGCAATGCTAACGGGTTTGGGCAGACCTGGGACGACGCACATGGCATAGAAACGTTTTATTGTATTGCAAGCTCTAAAGGGAAACGAATGGCAGGTATTTTCCAGAAAAAATTAATTGAGTTAACCGGACTGCGCGACCGTGGTGTGAAAACTGCCGAATTTGTGGTGCTTAACAAAACTCAGATGCCTGCCATCCGTACTGAAAATGGCTTTTATACCAACAAAGATGAATGTGCGAAGATGGCTGATCCTGCGTGGCGTGAACTTGTTGCTGAAGCACATTTTCAGGCAATTATTGAACTTGATCCAATTTTATAGCGCTGTTTCAGATTTATTTCTTAATATGCGGCGGATTTCAATGTGTCCTGTTATATTAAATGTCTTCTGAAATGAAACCGGGTATCAATAAAAACACATTTTTGTGGTTGCTCGTGTTGGGCTCATTACTGATAAATGCATGCCTTATCGGAGTGCTGCTGTCCTTCCGAAAAAATGCTGTAAATCGATTGGATAATGTTGCCGCATATATTGATGAACTTGGAAGTGCACACATTCTTTATACAGTTCGTATCAAGGATACACTGGATATTAATACGGAGTTCACTGTTCGCGAAAAGATCCACGTTTTTGTGGAGATGAATGTAAAAAATAATATTGCCATAAAGCAGATGATTCCGATAAATCAGAAGCTCGATGTTCCTATTTCAATGATCGTAAATCAGATGATTCGGCTGGATACGGTGATACTTATCAAAGACACAATAAAGGTGCCGCTCATTGCAAACATTCCGGTGAATCAAAAAGTAAATATTCCCCTTGAAGGGACGAAAGGCATTGAAGTTCCTATAATTGCTGATTTTCCGGTTAATCAGGTTATAAGTTTGTACATAGGAAAGTTGCCAGTACTCACAGACATCCCTATCAAAATTCCGATAAATCAGAATGTGCCTGTCACACTCGATTTAAAGATTCCGTTGGACATGAATATTCCTCTTGATATGCCTGTGAAGAGTGAGGCAACTATAGCTTTTCCGTATAAACTTCCTATTAGCGGGCGTATTCCGATAACCATGAATGTTCCCGTAAATATTGACCTCGGAAAAACCGAATTAAAAGAGAAGACAGATAAAATTTCTGCTGAGATGCGCCGACTGCTTGACTTTTAGTTTTCTCAGCTTCTGTACGAAAGCCATTTCCACAATTCGCGATAGCTTACTTTTTTTCCATACATCAGAATACCGGTACGGTATATTTTGCCTGCAAGCCACGTTGTGCCTATAAATCCTAGCACCAGTAACACCATCGAAAGTATCAGGTCGATTACCGGGACTCCAAACGGAAGCCGTATCATCATTACAATAGGTGACGTAAAGGGAATGATGGAAAGCCAGAATGCCACCGGCCCTTGCGGATCTTCAAGAATAAAATTTGACATCACAAATGCAAAAATGAGTGGCACGGTAACAGGCAACATGAATTGCTGCGTGTCGGCTTCGTTATCAACAGCACTCCCAATAGCCGCGAACATGGCTGAATACATCAGATATCCAAACATGAAATAGAACAGGAAAAACAACGCCAGATTCACAAAATTATAATTGCCGATGGTGTCAAAAAAACTTTGGGCGAGTTCCTGATCGTCGCTTACCTTTTCCTGTGTGGCAGTATTATCAGGCACCAGCACATTATTATTCAGAACCAGTTCATCCTTTTGTTTCGGAGCAGTATATTTTTCTGCCATCGAAAACTGAAATACGGTAACGATGCCGAGCGTGAGAACAATCCACAGAAGAAATTGTGTAAGACCTACCAACGCGATGCCGATAATCTTACCCATCATCAGCTGAAACGGTCGTACCGATGATACTATGACTTCAACGATTCGGCTCATCTTTTCTTCAATTACGCCTCGCATTACCTGAGCACCGAACATGAAAATAAAAAAGTAAATCAGAATGCCCCCAATCATTCCGATGGCAGTCGTGAGTATGGGCAGGTTTTTTTGACCGGTATGAATATTTTCAGAATTAATGGAAATAGAAACTTTAGACTGATCAATTATTTTTTTATCGATGTTATAATTATCAAGCAAAATCTTGCTTTCCAGAACGTATTTCATTTTGTCCTGAATGTAAGATGTTACCGTTATACCCGGTTGTTTATCCGAATAATATAAAATGGCGTGATTCGGTTTGTTGTAGGACGGCCGCGGAATGTAGAGTACTGCACTTGATTTCCTGTCATCAAACTGCGCTTTGGCAGAATCAATGGACATGTCAAGATAATTGAACAGTACCGAGTTGTTGCTTTTAAGTTTATAAAGATATATGCCAGTCTCGTCAACTACATCTATGGTCTTCTTTTCGTTGCCCATTTTGGTTATCATAACGGGAACAATCATGAGCGCCGCCATCAGAACAGGACCAAGAATGGTCATGATAATGAACGACCGTTTTTTTACGCGTGAAAGGTATTCGCGCTGGATAATGATAAGTGCTTTTTTCATAACAGGCCAGGCTTATACTGATTGTGATTTGGAAGAGTCGTTGTTTACCTTCGAAATAAAAATATCATTCATGGTCGGGATAATCTCATTGAGTGCGCGAACCTGTGCATGCGGCAAAAGCACCGACAGCAGGTCGTTTGGATTATCCGTATTTTTAAGTTGAATTCTTGCCGTGCAAACGGTATCTTTCGTTTGCTCTTCTGTCAGTTCAAAACGTCCGTTCAGCAAACTTTTTAAAGGTGTGTTCAGTCCCGATAACTCAACACTGTACATATTCGATTTGTGATTGTTTTTAATATCAGACATCTTCCCGTCAAGGATAATATTTGATTTATTGATGAGTGCAATGTCATCGCACAGCTCCTCAACTGTTGACATATTGTGCGTTGAGAAAATCACGGTTGCTCCGTCTTCTCTGAGTTGCAGTATTTCGTCGCGGATGAGGTTGGCGTTAATCGGGTCAAATCCACTGAACGGCTCATCAAAAATCAGTAATTTGGGTTGGTGTATTACGGTAACTATGAATTGTATTTTTTGCTGCATGCCTTTCGACAGTTCTTCCACTTTGCGGTTCCACCACCCAAGTATTTCGAATCGTGTGAACCATTGTTTCAGATGCCTGGTGGCATCGGTACGGTTCAAGCCTTTGAGCTGTGCAAGGTACACTGCTTGTTCGCCAACTTTCATTTTTTTATAAAGACCGCGTTCTTCGGGTAAGTAACCAATGATTTCTTTATGCGCCGCATTCAACTTTTTGCCTCCAAGAAAAAGTTCGCCCTGATCGGGTGCGGTAATCATGTTGATGATACGAATCAGTGATGTTTTTCCTGCACCATTCGGTCCAAGAAGCCCAAAAATGCTGCGTTCGGGAACTTCGATGCTGACGTTGTTCAACGCAACTTGCGTGGCATAACGTTTAGTGATGTTTTTGGCAGTCAGGTTCATTTATTCCGGCGAATTACGTGCGAAGAATGTGTTGTTATTTTTAGTAATCCTGAAATTTAGAGTTGCGAAAAAAATTATCCTCTGAAATATTCGCGCATACGCTCAAAAAAGTTTTTATCCTTGGCTGTTGGCCTGGGTTTAAAACTTTCTGATTCGGAGAATTTTTGCAATACTGCTTTTTCTTCTTTTGTGAGATTTTGCGGCGTCCACACGTGTATGCTCACCAATAAGTCGCCTCGGCTGTATGAGTTTATCTCCGGCAAACCTTTTCCTTTCAGGCGCAGCATTTTCCCCGATTGAGTTCCCGGTTCAATTTTTACTCTGGCTTTGCCGTCAATGGTGGGAATTTCAGCCGTAGTGCCCATTATGGCATCGGGAAATGAAATATAATGTTCGTACAGCAAATTATTTCCGTCGCGCAAGAGTTCGGGATGTTCCGCTTCTTCAATAAGTACAATGAGGTCTCCGGGAATTCCTCCTCGCGCTGCCGCATTTCCTTTTCCGCTCATGGAGAGTTGCATGCCTTCTTGAACACCGGCAGGTATTTTAATGCTGATAACTTCCTCGCCTTTCACTACACCGTTGCCGAAGCATTCGCTACATTTATCGGTAATTGTCTGGCCTTCGCCTCCGCACGACGGGCAGGTGCTCATGGTCTGCATCTGACCAAGGAAAGTATTGGTAATACGCGATGTTTGCCCCGTACCACCACAGGTTGAGCAGGTGCGGTAAGATGAACCGCCTTTGGCACCTGAACCTTTGCACGATGCGCAGGCAATGTATTTTGTAACCTTTATCTTTTTTTCAACACCTGAAGAAATTTCTTCGAGTGTGAGCTTCACTTTTACACGAAGGTTGGTGCCCTTGTTCACGCGGCGATGACTCTGTTGTCCGCCACCAAAGCCGCCAAAGTTGCCGAAGGCTCCGCCAAAAATATCTCCAAAATGGCTGAAGATATCATCCATGCTCATGCCGCCGCCACCGCCGCCCGAAAAGCCATTCATACCATCGTGCCCGAAACGGTCATATTTATTGCGTTTGTCTGGATTGCTGAGTACATCGTACGCTTCTGCAGCCTCTTTGAATTTTTCTTCAGAAGCTTTATCGCCGGGGTTTTTATCGGGATGATATTTGAGCGCTAATTGCCGGTATGCCTTTTTAATATCTGCATCGTTTGCGCTGCGCTCAACACCAAGTATTTCGTAAAAATCACGTTTTGCCATCAGGGAAATTATATTTTTTGTTTATGTGCCGTTTAATTTGCAACCAGTACTTTCGCAAAACGGAGCACTTTACCGTTCAGAAAATAACCTTTTTCAACCATATCTAATACCTTACCTTTATTTTCTTCGCAGTCGGCAGCAACATTGGCAATTGCTTCGTGCAGGTCTGTATCAAAGGTTTCTCCAATGGCTTTTATTTCCTCAAGCCCTTTCTGAACAAGGATATTTTTAAATTTATTATGGATGAGGTTCACACCTTCTTTAATGGCTTCCACATCCTGAGTCGTATCAAATGATTTTGTAGCACGTTCAAGATCGTCAAGTACCGGAAGCATTTGAACAATAATGTCTGATGATGCTGATTTTATCAATTCAATGCGTTCTTTTTGAGTCCGCTTGCGATAATTGTCGAATTCCGCAAACAGATAAAGGTATTTCGCGTTCAGCTCTTCAATTTTTGAATTTAATTCAATGCATTTATCTTCGGCCGTCAATGGCTTTTCCGGAGCTTCACCCTGTTTCGATTTTGATGAATTATCTTCAGCGCTTTTGCTGCTATTAGCTTCTTCATTGGGTTGACCGTTTACCGCGTCTTTCATTTCCTGCTCCATTTCTTCCGGTTGCTTCTTTTTCTTACTCATTTCCAAATAAATAGATGTTATTATGTAATATATTGCGTCTGATATCAACTATTTTGCCAATAGCTGCTGTTGCGACATTTTGTCATGTTCAAACAATATCACCAAAATTATACGCTAATGCCGATAATAAAGACTTTCAGTGATATTGAAGCTATTCAAATTTCATTTCCAGCGTATTGTCTTCTTCCGGGTCATCCTCAAAATCAAAAAGCTGCAGCTGGTTCTCACTGATGTAATCATCTTGAGGCATGGTATCGGCATATTTGCCCAGATACTCGCGTATAGCGCTCTTAATCATCTTGTTCGGACTGGTGTTATTTACTTTGCAGAAACGGTCAATTACCGACTTCTGCTTTTCCGAAAGCTTGAATGCGACTTTCTTATACTTGATCTTTTTTACCTTTTTCTTCTTTATGCGTGTTGGCATAGTGTAATCGGCTGATTTTGGCGAACAAAAGTATATATTTTGAACTAAGCAGTCACCATATCGCATAAAATAGATGTAAAATGATAAAGTATTTTTACTTTAGTGCCCGATATTTTTTTGAAATCTGAAACTACCTTATTGCAATAATTTATGATAAACAAGCAATTGATGGAGCCCCGGAGCATAGTGGTTGTGGGAGGCTCAAATGATGTTACCAAACCGGGAGGTAAAATCCTGAAAAACATTATTGACGGCGGTTTTAAAGGCTCACTGTATGTAACTAACTTTAAAGAGACAGAAGTTCAGGGTATCAAAAGCTATATGAACCCTGAAGAATTACCTGAAGTTGACCTCGCTGTTATTGCAATCGCTGCAAAATTTATCCCCGATACAGTGGAGCTTCTTACAACTAAAAAGAACACCCGCGCTTTCATTATTCTTTCCGCCGGTTTCAGCGAAGAAGGTCATGAAGGTGCATTGCTCGAAAAAAAAGTGGTTGATTTGATTAATAAGGTTGATGGAGCACTTATCGGCCCAAATTGTGTCGGCATTCTTACGCCGGTGCATCACAGCATTTTCACTTACCCGATTCCTAAACTGGAAAAACACGGATGCGATTTTATTTCCGGTTCAGGTGCAACGGCTTGTTTTATTATGGAAGCCGGCATTCCCAAAGGACTTACGTTTGCGAATGTTTTTTCTGTCGGAAACAGCGCACAGATGGGCGTGGAGGAAGTGCTGAAATATCTTGACGAGAGCTACGATTCTGAAAACAGTTCACCCGTTAAGTTATTATACATAGAAAATATCTCAAAACCCGGCATGCTGCTTAAACACGCCTCGTCGCTGATACGTAAAGGATGCCGTATCGCTGCGATAAAAGCCGGATCATCGGCGGCAGGCAGCCGCGCTGCATCATCGCATACCGGAGCGCTGGCAAGTTCAGATGTGGCTGTTGATGCGCTCTTCCGCAAAGCTGGAATTGTACGTGCCTATGGTCGCGAAGATTTGATCAGCATCGCTTCTGTGTTTATGCATAAAGAAGTCAAAGGAAAAAATATTGCCATCATCACCCATGCCGGCGGCCCTGCCGTAATGCTTACCGATGCGCTTTCCGACGGCGGCATGGAAATACCGCATATCAATTCGCCGAAAGCCGACGAACTGCTGACAAAACTTTTTGCGGGTTCGTCTGTGGCTAATCCTATCGACTTTCTGGCCACCGGAACTGCGGAGCAGTTAGGCACTATCATCGATTACGTTGACCGCGATTTTAGCGAAATTGATGCCATGGTGGTCATTTTCGGAACACCGGGATTATTCCCGCTTTACGAAGTGTATAAGGTGCTGGATGAGAAAATGAAAACATCCCGTAAACCCATATTTCCGGTACTTCCGTCAATAATGACAGCCGGTCCCGAAGTAGAAGAATTTATTTCTAAAGGCCGTATCAATTTTCCTGATGAGGTCACGCTGGGTCGTGCTCTTTCAAAAGTTTACTTTACAGAAAAGCCTGCCGATTCCGTGATTTCAGAAGTAGTAATTGACAGAAACAAAATTCGTACGGTGATTGAAAGTTGCGCTGATGGCTATATTTCGCCGGATGCAATTCAGAATTTACTCGACGCTGCCGGTATTCCAAGAGCTGGAGAAGCTGTTGTAACTTCGGGTGATGATGCCGTGAAAGCTGCGTCATCACTTGGCTTTCCTGTAGTGATGAAAGTGGTTGGTCCGATTCATAAATCGGATGTGGGCGGCGTAGTGTTGAACGTAAAAGACAGTGAAACGGCCGCGCGCGAGTTTGAGCGTATGATAAAAATAAAAGACACAACCGCGATTCTCATACAGCCAATGCTTTCCGGAACCGAACTGTTTATCGGCGCCAAAGCGGAAGAAAAATTTGGTCATATGATACTTTGCGGGATGGGCGGAATTTTTATAGAAGTGTTGAAAGATGTTACTGCAGGCCTTGTTCCTGTGGGTAAAGAAGAAGCATCATCCATGATAAAACGCCTGAAAAGTTATAAAATAATTGAAGGCGTGCGCGGGCAAAAAGGCATCAACCGGGATGCTTTTGCAGATGTAATCGTTCGGTTATCGGCATTGCTGGAAGCGGCTCCCGAAATTTCGGAAATGGATTTGAACCCGCTGTTGGGAAATCCCGAAAAAGTGGTGGCTGTTGATGCACGCATTAAAATAGAGAAAAGACATTAGACAAAAGACAATAGAAAAAGATGAAGAAAACAGATGCATTTATTATTGCAGGTATTATTATACTGTTAAGCCCGTTTTTTATTTTTCCTCAGGTATTTCATGCTTACGAGACCTTTAACAAGGAACATGGTATGGTGATGGCCTTTATTAAATTTGGAATATTGGCAACTTTTGGAGAAGCAGTCGGTCTTCGTATAAAAACAGGCGTTTATAACCACAAAGGATTTGGGCTGATACCACGGGCTATCGTATGGGGTTTTCTGGGGCTTACCATTGCCGCCGCTTTTAAAATATTTGCTACAGGTGTTCCTGTTTTTCTTGCCTATCTCGGTAAAGCAAATGCACCCGAGGCCATCAAAGGAGTATTTTCACTGACAAAACTGTGTACGGCATTTGCCATCAGCGCAGCAATGAACGTTACCTATGCTCCGGTTATGATGACCTTTCATAAAATTACCGATACGCATATCCTGTCGAACGGCGGACGATTTGCATGCCTGTTCCGGCCCATTAAATTTGCCGATATTTTTGTATCAATTAACTGGCGCGTACAATGGAACTTTGTGTTTAAAAAGACGATTCCTTTTTTCTGGATTCCGGCGCACACAATTACTTTTTTGCTGCCTCCCGAATATCAGGTGTTGTTTGCTGCTGCGCTAAGTGTGGCACTTGGAATATTTCTTGCCGTAGCAAGTGTGTTGAATCAGGAAAAACAGAAATAAGGTGAAGAATTCATCACGTATTATCCGTAAATTAACGTTAATTGTCGTTATCATATCAGGCACACTGTTTCAGCCGTTTTATACTTCGGCACAGGAAAAGGAAAAGCCTGCAAATTTCGGTATCCGCTTCACTGGTTTCGTGAAAAATGATTTTTGGTGGGATTCTAGGCAGGTGTTCACAACGCGTGAAGATTTATTTTTATGGTATCCTAAAAATATTCAGACCGATGCCGCCGGTTTAGATATCAATGCCAGGCCGACTTTTAATTTCACTGCCATGACCGCGCGCCTGTCGATGATTCTGAGCGGCCCTGATGCATTTGGCGCAAAAACATCTGGATATATTGAAGGCGATTTTTCAGGCGTGAGCAACGACCATGTGAATGGTCTGCGATTGCGCCACGCATGGATGCAGCTCAAATGGAAAAAAGTGGAACTTTTAATGGGGCAATACTGGCATCCACTTTTCGTTCCCGAAGTTTTTCCGAATGTGATATCGCTCAATACCGGCGCTCCATTCCAACCATTCATCCGGAACCCGCAGATTACTGTTACGGGAGTGTTTGGCAAGCACCGTATCATTGCTTCTGTTATTGCACAGCGCGATAACTCCAGCGACGGACCGCTTGGATACAGCTCATCCTATATGCGGAATGCGGTTGTTCCGAATGTGCATCTGCAATATCAATTCAAGTCTGAACATACCGTTTTTGGTGTTGGTGCCGATTATAAAATAATTCGCCCCCGGCTTATCACAGATAGTTTGCTGAAAACAAACGAGCAGCTTGCAACCTATGCTATGGTGGCTTATTTCAAGTATTCAAAGAACAGATCAACCTTCCGCTTTAAAACAATCTACGGGCAAAATCTCACAGAACACTTGATGCTGGGTGGTTATGCACTGCATTCACTTGATTCGATAACTGGCAAAGCAGTCTATACACCCACCAATCATATGTTCTCATGGGTGAATTTTACGTATGGTAAAAAAATTCAGGGAAGTCTTTTTCTGGGCTACCTGAAAAATTTCGGTACTTCAGAAACCAATATAGGCAAGTATTACAGCCGGGGGTACGATATTGATCAGATGATTCGTATCGCGCCAAGCATTTCATTTATTTCAAACAAGACACAACTTTCAACGGAACTTGAATATACAGCCGCTGCCTTTGGAAAGCCTGATGCACATGGTTTGGTGAAGAATACCACAAATGTTTCCAATCTGAGATTACTGTTCACGGTATTTTATTTTTTTTAAATCAAACAATTCAGGAATAGGCCGGTTAATGGCTATTGTTGTAATTTGAAATTATCCTGATCATGTCATTGGGATGAAGGTATCTTTCTTTGTAAGTTATCCGCAGGTAGGCATACACACCTAAAGAAATGACGCCAATATAAAAAAACGGGTTTGTCAGATTGATGATAACCATGCCCGGTCCGGCAAGATTTAACAGACTTATTGTATATGAAGCTAAACCTACAGGCAACAGAACACGTCCGGCAATTTTGGCTTTTTTCTTTTGGTCGAAATTCAATGCATCGTTGTATGCCGTTGGGGAATTCTTCAGGTATTTTTCAGCAACGGAATCTATATTTTTATTGGTAACGGGTATCATTTGCGATGAATCAGATGCAGGTGAGATAAAATAGTAATAATCATTTTTATACCTGCCCGAAAACGCCGATTCATCTATCATGGTATTATGATAATCCGGATGGTTCGGGTCTTTCGCGATTACTCGCAGCTCATCGTAGTCACTCGGCAGCGCACGGCAGTAATACAACGATAATTCTCCTTTTACGATGCGTTCTGCAAATACATGAATGTTGCCGAATGGCGTTGCACTTCTGTAATACTTCCCGTTGCGACGATAACCCCAAATTGAACTCGCGGGCAAAACACTGTTCGTACTGCATATCTGCAATAGCTGGTCAGTGAAATTTTTCATCAGAAATACATCACCTGTCCAGAGTGTATCTTTTGTAACGAGCACTTGTGCCTGGCTGCATTCTACAAATGTTTCAAGATGAAATCCATTATCGGGTTCAATGAATTTTACGCGTGCGCTGCTGTCGTTCTGCGCCACAGATACATGGTAACTGCAGCTGAATACAGATATAATTGTACAAATCAGAATATTTATGCGTGACATTTTGAACGTTTTTTTAATCTGAGGTTTTACGCTATTCAGAACAGACACTCCAGGTATACGTGATATATCAAACAAATATATACAGAATATTCATTAAAATACAGTGTTTTGTTCGATTTTACTTTGGAAATAGTGTTCACCGTCCTGCCTGACTACCCGTTGTTTACTGACAAGAACTGGGTGTTGTTGTCGTTATCGCCCATTTTCCTCTGTATTTTAAGGCGTTTGGGAAAATTTTTGGAAATATTTGGCTATGACCAAATAAGTCATTTTATTTGTGCAATATTGCATTGTTAATCTTTGAACAAGAAAATACTGATGAAAGACACTCCGATAAACTACGAAGTTGTAAAAAGGAAAATCGCTGAAAGCGGGATTACAAACGTGGGCAAAGCTACTATTCGTGAAATCAGGCGACTGGTTGATAATATTGAAAAGGAAACCGGCGATAAATTTGTTCGCATGGAAATGGGCGTTCCGGGTCTGCCGGCAGCAAAAGCAGGTGTTGATGCACAAATCAATGCGCTGCAATGTGGTGTCGCATCCATCTATCCTGAGATAGACGGCTCTGCAGAACTGAAAGCACAGGTTGCCCGCTTTGTTGAACTCTTCCTCGGAATCAAGGTAAAACCCGCACACTGCTTGCCAACTGTAGGTTCCATGCAGGGAAGTTTTGCTGCTTTTATGACCATCGGACGCATGAACCGCAACAAAAGTACCATGCTGTTTCTGAATCCCGGTTTTCCGGTACACTCACAGCAATGCCGTGTGCTTGGTGTGGATTACGAAGGTTTTGATGTGTATAATTTCCGTGGCGACAAGCTTCGCGAAAAGCTGGAATCATATCTTGTAAAAGGAAACATCTCATCCATTTTTTATTCAAATCCGAACAATCCTTCGTGGATCTGCTTTACCGACGACGAACTGAAAATTATTGCCGAGCTGGCCGTAAAATACGACGCAATCGTAATCGAAGATCTGGCGTATTTCGCCATGGATTTCCGTAAAGATTATTCTAAACCCGGCATCGGACCCCACCAGCCTTCGGTAGCAAATTACATGGATAACTACCTCCTGCTTATTTCCAGTTCTAAGGCATTCAGTTATGCCGGAGAGCGTATCGGTATGATGGTAATCAGTGAGAAACTCTTCACTACAGTGGCTCCTGACCTCAAACGCTTCTATTCTTTTGATGAATTCGGACGTGCCATGGTTTACGGAACCATTTATTCACTGAGTGCCGGGACCTCCCATTCTGCGCAGTATGCTCTTACCGCGATGCTGAATGCCGCGTGCGAAGGCAAATATAATTTTGTTGAAGAGGTCAAGGAATACGGCAAAAAAGCCGCTATCATGAAGAAATTATTTACCGATAACGGATTTAAAATAGTGTATGATAAAGACCTGGGCGACCCTATTGCCGACGGCTTTTATTTTACAATTTCGTATCCGGGAATGTCGGGTGAAGAACTGATTGAAGAATTTGTGTATTACGGGATCAGCGCGATATCATTGAGCATTACCGGCAGCGAGCGCAGTGAAGGCTTACGCGCCTGTGTTTCGCTGGTAAAACGCAGCCAGTTCCCCGATTTGGAAAACAGACTGAAAATATTCCATGAAAATCATCCGGTTTAATTGAATAATTAATTAGAAATCAATGGCTAAAATTGTTTTATCTTTTTTAAGGATTAATTAACCCGGGTTGCGCAAAAATTAGCTAATTTCGTCCGACTTCAATAATATAATAGTGTTTTTAAATAAATCATATAATGGCAAAAGTAAAAGGAGCAATCGTAATAAACATTGAAAGGTGCAAAGGATGCGAGGTTTGTCTGGCAGTGTGCCCCGAATCAGTGATTGCGATGGCAAAAGCAGTAAATGGAAAAGGATATCATTATGCCGAAGTGGTGAATGATAACTGTACCGGCTGTACCAACTGTGCGGTTGTTTGCCCCGACGGGGTAATCAGTGTGTATCGTGTTAAAGCAGCTGCCGAAGTTTAATCTTAAAGAAACTCAATAATGAAAGAATTACGGTTAATGAAAGGCAACGAAGCCGTGGCAGAAGCTGCCATCCGCGCCGGTGCCGACGGTTATTTCGGTTATCCCATCACCCCCCAGTCAGAAATACTGGAGTATCTGATGGCCGAACGCCCTTTTGAAAAAACGGGTATGGTTGTGCTGCAGGCCGAAAGCGAAGTTGCTGCCATCAATATGGTTTATGGCGGAGCTTCCTGCGGAAAAAAATGCATAACATCATCATCAAGCCCCGGAATAAGCCTTAAAATGGAAGGTATTTCCTACATGGCCGGCGCTGAGCTGCCCTGCGTTATTGTGAACGTGGTACGCGGTGGTCCCGGACTCGGAACCATACAGCCGGGACAGTCTGACTATTTTCAGGCAACCAAAGGTGGCGGACACGGTGATTACAGAATGATTGTGCTGGCTCCGGCTTCAGTTCAGGAAAGTGCCGACTTTGTTCCTCTCGGATTTGAACTCGCATTCAAATACCGTAACCCTGTGATGATTCTTACCGACGGCGTTATCGGGCAGATGATGGAAAAAGTGGAGCTCTTTGAACAGAGACCACGCTCTACTCAGGAAGAAATTATTAAGAATTCCCCCTGGGCTACCACCGGAAAAACTCCCGACAGAGAACGCAATATCATCACTTCACTCGACCTCGATTCTTCCAAACAGGAAAAGCACGTTATCAAATTGCGTGATAAATTCAGGAAAATGGAAGAGAACGAAGTTCGTTACGAAACATTCCAGTGCGAAGACGCCGAATACCTGCTCGTAGCTTTTGGCTCATCAGCACGTATATGCCAGAAAGCCGTTGATATTGCACGCGCCAAAGGTATCAAGGTCGGTCTTATCAGACCAATTACCCTGTTTCCCTTCCCATCAAAAGCAATTTCCGATTTGACTACAGACAAAGTTAAAGGAATCCTTGTTGTTGAAATGAATCTCGGACAAATGATAGAGGATGTGAAACTTGCCGTTGGCAAGGGTGTCAAAGTGGAACATTACGGACGCTACGGCGGCATCATCCCCACACCCGAAGAAACTATAGAAATGTTGCAACAAAAAATTATTGGAGGATAAGGCCATGGCTGAGATACTGACAAGAGAAGAAATTATAAAACCGGAAAACCTTGTTTACAAAAGGACAAACCTTCTTGTTGACAGGGCACTGAGCTATTGCCCCGGCTGCGGCCACGGCACGGTTCACCGTCTCGTAATGGAGACCATTGAGGAAATGGGAATACAGGCTGAAACCATCGGCATTGCGCCTGTTGGCTGCGCTGTACTTGCTTACGAATTCATGGATATAGACATGCAGCAGGCCGCTCACGGAAGAGCTCCTGCACTTGCTACTGCTGTTAAAAGACTGATGCCGGAGAAATATGTTTTCACCTATCAGGGCGATGGAGACCTTGCTGCTATTGGTACAGCCGAAACGATTCATGCCTGTAACAGGGGCGAAAATATCACCATTATCTTTATCAATAACGGTATTTATGGAATGACCGGCGGACAAATGGCACCCACAACGCTTCCCGGAATGCGCGCATCAACCTGCCCGTATGGCCGCGATACAGTAACGATGGGCAATCCGCTCAAAATAACCGAACTGGTTGCCACACTGCCCGGAACGTACTATGTAACCCGTCAGGCTGTTCATACACCCGGCAATGTGCGTAAAACCAAAAAGGCCATCCGTAAAGCGTTTGAAAACCAAAAACTCAAAAAAGGTGTTTCTTTTGTGGAAGTAGTTTCCAATTGCAATTCCGGATGGAAAATGACGCCTGTTGCGTCAAATCAGTGGATGGTGGATAATATGCTGCCGTTCTATCCCCTCGGCGACATCAAAGTTCCGACCGAATAGTCATAATGTTGAACTGAAAAATATTTAAAGATATGACCGAAGAAATTATTATTGCCGGGTTTGGTGGACAAGGTGTTTTATCCATGGGTAAGATACTTGCCTATTCCGGTGTGATGGGAAATATGGAAGTTTCGTGGATGCCCTCATACGGTCCCGAAATGCGCGGTGGAACAGCCAATGTTACCGTTATCGTCAGCGATGAGCGCATCAGTTCACCGATTCTGAAAATGGTTGATACTGCCATCATTCTGAATCAGCAATCGATGGACAAATTCGAAAACTCCGTGAAACCGGGCGGTGTCCTCATATATGATGGCAACGGCATCACACGTCATCCGGTGCGCAAAGACATCAATATTTATCGCATCGATGCTAACGACGAAGCAGCAAAACTCGGAATGCTCAAGGTGTTTAACATGATGATACTGGGCGGTTATCTTAAAATTAAACCGGTAGTGTCAACAGAGTTTATGCGTAAAGGGCTTGAGAAATCATTACCAAAACGCCATCACGGGCTTATTCCCGATAACATCAAAGCCATTGAAATTGGCGGCGAACTTATCAAGCCTGTATTCACGCTTAACTAAAATTCAACTTCTCAGATAAGGGGCTGTCTTTATAAGATAGCCTCTTTTTTTTATATCCAAATGCTTGGATGCTGAACGATTTTATTTGTAACATTATCCCGGAATTATAGCCTGAGACTCACTTTTTTTTAGAGAATACTGGGCAACCTACAGGAAAAAATGTCGAATAGCTAGATCTGAAGTGATATCGATGGTGGCATTTGCTGACAAGGGTTTTGGGTCAACGAATGCAAGCATGCCGGCAGCAAATTTTATTGCTCCCACTGTATAGTTTAACGGGATTCGGAAGTATAATTAATTCTAATGCACAACTAAATTTGAAAAACACCAAAAATCTGCCATTTAATGACCTCAGGGAATTTCTTGACAATAAGTGCGTGCAGTATGAAACTCCAGCTTTTATTGAACACGATCCGGTTGCAATACCGCATTATGTGCTCGCAACAGGTGGTCGGAAAGAAGATATTGAAATCGCCGCATTTCTTTCCGCCATTATTGCATGGGGGCAGCGCCCGGTAATCGTAAAAAATGCATTTACCTTGCTTTCGCTGATGGATGAACGGCCGTATGAATTTGTAATGAATGCCGGCACACACGAATTCAAAACGCTGAAAAGCTTTGTGCACCGAACGTTCAACAGTACTGACCTTGTCTTTTTTATTAAAAGTTTAAAACAGATATATGCCGTTCATGGTGGAATGGAGAAGGTGTTTTCTGATGGATTTGCTGAAACAGAAACGGTGAAAGGAGCGATTATACATTTCCGTAAGTTGTTCCTGCAGCAGCGCCATGAGCCACGGGCAGAAAAACATCTTTCGGATCCGGAGCGGAATTCCGCTGCCAAGCGTATCAATCTTTTTCTGCGATGGATGCTGCGCAAAGGCTGCGTGGATTTTGGATTGTGGAAAGGTATACCTGCATCGGCGCTTGTGTGCCCGCTTGATGTACATACGGGAAATGTCTCACGCGCCCTTGGTCTGTTAACCCGCACTCAGAGCGACTGGAAAGCCGTAGAAGAGCTGGCGGCAGCTCTGCGCAGTCTGGATGCAGATGATCCTGTCCGCTATGATTATGCTTTATTCGGGCTTGGTATGTACGAAGGTTTCGGACGATAATGCTCTGTCATTTCAAGGCAGCATAATTTACTTGCTTTTCTGACGTTTTTATTTATATTTTTGTGATAGTCGATTTACTTTTTGAGTTTTGAATTGTCTAAGCCATAACACCTCGGAATAACATGAATCTTCAGAGAGAACAGGGTGCGAAATACGGACGCTATTTTAAACAGTTGCGCATAAAATCATCCATGCTTTCAACTTCAGTGAAGATACTTGGTATTTGCGTGACCTGTTTTCTGCTTGAGGCATGTTACGGTGCTCCGCGGTCGACGTTTAAAAAACTACCGTCCACGGATAAGAAAAATGCAGAACTTGCTCCCCAAAATAGTGCAGTGAAACAAGCTGCCACTGTGGAATCAAAAACGCATGAAGCCGGGGTATCAACAAGGTAAGCTTATATTATTTGTATGAGAATGTTTACACTGTTTACTTAATAATATTAATAATATTTGAACGATGAAGCCCTTTAATAGTAACGTTTACGTAAGATTGTACCTGAAATTGCTCGGGCTATTGGGCGCCCTGTTTTTTGTGTCCTGCGACCGCGGGAATGATGGTATCATCGCCATGTACGGTGCACCCGTGAACGGTTATAAAGAAGTGCGTTTTCACGGAACAGTGAAGTCGGCGGATTCATTGCAGGTACTGCCCGACCTGAATGTTGATTTTTTCAGTGATCAGATGAGGATTTTGTTTACCAGCACAGATCTGGGCGGTGAATACTCATTTGTTCAGGGCGTGTATGAGGGTGAGAAGTACAGGCTGAAAGTTTCAGATACGGATTCGGTGGCAAACAACGGGCAGTTCGAAGCAAAAGAAATAGAGATTGTTATTTCAGGAAGGGATATAGGAGATAAAGAACACAAGGCAGATATTTTACTAAAACGAAAATAATTACAGATAATTTAAATACATTTTTATGAAGAAAAATATTCTGAAATTACAGAGCGGTGTCTATCGCAACATTCTTATTTTTCTTGGACTGTTCGGGCTTGTATTTGCTTCGGGTTGCGGCGCAAATAAAGAGAAAGAAATGCAGGCTAAGAATGATTCTATCGCTGCCGCAAAAAAGAAAAGCGATTCCGTTGCCCGTGCCGACTCCACTGTAAAAGCACAGCAGGCTGTTGAAATGGCAAGGCAGGATTCTATCACAAAAGCAAAAGAAGATTCCATTGCCAAAGCAAAAAAGAAGGTGAACACCTTTAAACCTGTGCATGTGGTTACCAAATATGGTATTCCTGTTAAGCGTGACTAACCTAGAAACCTAACCGATTTGAACCCTGTAAAACCTTCGTTCAGGAAAAAACTTGCACTGAACGTATTTCAGAAGTATGCCAATGTGCAGACACAACTGCACGAGCTTTCTTATTTTTTCTGGGAATGTACGCTGCGCTGTAATATCAGTTGCCAGCATTGTGGCAGCGATTGCCGTTCAGAAAATAATATCAAGGATATGCCTGCCGACGATTTTCTGAAAGTGACCGCGCAGGTGGCAAAGCATTATGATCCGCATAAGGTGATGATTGTGATTACCGGGGGCGAGCCCTTGTTACGCAAAGATTTGGAGTATGTGGGAAAGGAATTATACAAACAGGGATTTCCCTGGGGATTTGTTACCAATGGCTATGCACTTACACCAGAGCGCTTTCGCGATTTAATTAACAGCGGGCTGCGTTCCATGACCATCAGCCTCGACGGTTTTAAAGAAAGCCACAACTGGCTGCGTGGAAATAAGAACAGCTGGGATAAAGCTATTGACGCTGTAAAAACAATCGTAAAGGAACCCGGTTTTGTGTACGATGTGGTTACCTGTGTGAATCAACGAAACATTGGTGAACTGCGCGAACTGCGCGATTATCTTATCGGTATTGGCGTAATAAAATGGCGGGTATTTACCATTTGCCCGATTGGCCGTGCCAAAACAAATCCGGAGTTGAACATCACCAACGAGCAGTTTGTAGATATCATGGAGTTTATAAAAGAAACCCGCGATCAGGGAAAAATCTCTGCAAGTTATGGCTGCGAAGGTTACTTAGGCGGATTTGAAGCGGAAGTACGCGATAGCTTTTTCTTCTGCCGTGCCGGCATCAACATTGCCTCGGTACTTGCCGATGGGACTATCTGCGCATGCCCGAACATCAACCGCGGAGAATTCGCACAGGGCAACATTTACACAGACGATTTTATGGATGTGTGGAACAACAGATTTCAAAAAATGCGTGACCGCAACTGGACTAAAACCGGCATTTGCGAGGACTGCAAAGAATTCAAATATTGTCGTGGAAACGGTATTCACTTACGCGATGTGCCCAATCAAACCGTGATGCGCTGCCACCTCGACATGATTAAAAAAGCAAGTAATAGGTAACAGTCACTCTCGACTTTCGACTCACGACTCACGACTCTTGACTCACGACTCTTTTACAAAAGAATTTCCTTCACATTTTTCTCTATAGTCACACAGATAGTATCAACCGGCAGGTCGTTGGGGTCATCGCCAAACGGATCTTCTATTTCTACGCCTATTTCATTGATGCCAAGCAATACAACGGAAATGATTCCGACAACCGGAACCGCCAGCCAGTGGAGTTTGTCGAACATTCCGAAAGGCAATGCAAGAAAATATATCATGATGAATAATTGAAGATGGCTGGCGTAAGCAAACGGAATAGGAGTGAAGCGGATGCGTTCCATACCGCCCATATTACCTGTTACGGCGCCAAGTTCTGCCATGATAATTTTATATTCCGGATCACCCCTGAAGCCGCTATTCACTTTCAAATCAGTAATGCGTTCTTGTATCAGGCGCATGATGGTATTGGGAACATGGTCGCTGTCTTTAACTGTTTCTTTGAATTCAGGTCTCAACATATTCATTGTTTCTTCAGTAACTCCGTCGCGAAGACGGTCTTTAACGGCATGGTTAAAAACAGCAATTAATTCAACAAATTCTTCACGTAATTTTTTATTTTCTTTTGGTATCACACTATTCAGCAACTGTGAAATATTCCTGAATGAATTTACATTTGAACCAAGCAATTTGCGTCCTTCCCAAAAGCGGTCGTATGAAGTATTGGTGCGGAACACAAGCAGTAAGCCAAGTGCTAATCCTACAACGTTGTACACCAACGGATCAATTTGTTTTTCTTTAGGAATATAACCAAGATGATACAGATATATAACCAGCGATGTCCAAAGCATAAAGAAAATTACTCTGGGCAATACATTCGCTACAACTGTTCCTCTCCAAGCAAACAGATGACTTAACCATTTTTTATTGTCATAATTAATCATAGCAATACATGTCTTTGAATTATTATTAAAATTTAAAGTTTGAGCCGACCACAAAAATAATTAAATGCGTCATGGCGACGAGGGACGACGAAGCAATCTTTTGTAAAAGCAATGACGAAAGTGATTTTTCTGATTGGATTCAAGATTCGAAAAATCAAATGCTAATCGAAATCCATTTCGCTTCCGCCAATTCTGCTATTATTGGTTTCGTCGCCTGATTTTTTCTGACTGACTTTACTCAGGGCTTTGGCCATCAAACCGTGAATCAGCTCATCGTCTTTTTTCTTTTTACGAAAATCAAGAACACGGCATGAATTGCAGCAATACTTCTGGACAAAGCGTCTTTTAGGGATAAAAGCGTCTCCGCAGTAGGCGCAGGTGATTTCTTTTGCCATCGGTAATTGTTTTTTTTGTTAATGCAAATTTACGCATGATGCAAAAAAATGCAAGATGTTTCTGGGAAATGGATTAACAGGGGCGTGTTAATTTCATGAAAAGCTGGTCGCTGTAGGTAATGCCGCGTTTAAAATAATTCTTTTCAACTGCAAAGACACTAAATCCCATTTTTTCGTAGAACTTCACCGCCGTTATATTATCGGCAATTACACTCAGTTTGATTTCTTCTATACTCGGATCCGAAAAACACGCGTCAATCAGCCTATTCACAAGGGCTGTTCCAGTGCCTTGTCCTGTATATTCCCTGCGGATGTACATCTGCACCAACTCGCCTTTGTGTCTGGCCCGAATTCGGGGAAGCCTCTCGAATCCTACAATACCAATCAACTCATTGTTATTGAATGCGCCGAACATGAAATTTTCGCTGTTGGACTCCTTAAGGAATTTCTCGAATTTAAGCTCTGCAACCGCTGATTCTTCTTCGACGGTTGTCCCGAAAAGGTCAGCATGCCGCAACAGGCATTCTAAACGCAAAGCCCTGTATGCAGCGACATCCGTGCTTTCTAATTTGCGATAAGTGAGACTCAAAAAATATAATTATTTGATTTTATCGTTAACGTACGTTAATATTTCCTGCTCCAATTTCAGTGCTTTTTGCTCAATTTCCGCGCCTTCGTTAATAAGCGTTTCAGCAAACGGTCTGTCTTTTAATCCTGATGCATTTACTTTTACATTAAGATAGGCACCCATAATAGCAGAACGGGCACAGAGTGCACCAACGCCTGCATCGGTAATTGAGTTGGGATTTCCCTGCTCTACCATTGCCTTTATAACTTCGAATGAGGCGAATGCTTTTTTCATGGTGAGCAATGGAATTTCTGTCGCATATTTTGTTGCTTCCTGAATGGCGTTATCACGGGCTGCTTTTTCGGCATCATTTCCTTTAGGAAGACCAAAAGCATCCATAATTTTATTGAAGGCATTGGTGTCTTCGTCAACAAGAGCAAGTAATTCTTCTTTTATCTTCTGACCTTTTTCGGCCCAGATTGAAAACTCTTCCCAACGCTCGTCCCATCCGGCTTTATGCGACGACAGATTGGCTACCATGCTGGCAAGTGCAGCTCCCAGTGCACCCATGTATGCCGAAATAGATCCACCACCGGGAGCCGGAGATTCGGAAGCTGTTTCATCGGCAAAAGCTTTACAACTCATGTCGATGAGTCTTTTTGTGTTGCCTTCTTCTGAGGCGGCAATCACATACTCAATTATTTTTTCTTTTGGATTGAAAGGTTTTAAATCGTCCAGACCAAGCGATTTCACAGCAATTTTGATAATTTCTTCTTCTGAAATGCCGCAAGAACGTTTCTGTTTTTTTAGAAAATATTTGCCTGCATCGAGCATTGCTTTGAGCGGTATCAGTCCAACAAGTTCAGATCCTGTAACGCGCAAACCGCGATCCTGTGCCTTAGCACATGCTTCTTCAAAAGCTGTGTGAACGGGTGTTATGCTGATGTTGGTGAGGTTGATGGATATTTGTGCGATGCCGTATTCCTCGATAAACCATCCGATGGCTTTGCATGCTTTGAGGGTTCCGGGAATCATCACCTGATTGCCATCTTTATCTTTTACAATTTTACCTGTTACGGGGTTTCCTTCGCGCATGGGACGGCCTTTTTCGCGTATATCAAAAGCGATGGCATTGGCTCTGCGTGTAGAAGTTGTATTGAGATTTACATTGTATGCAACCAGAAAATCGCGAGCGCCAACTGCCGTTGCACCTGCCGTTGCGTTGAATGCGGCAGGTCCGAAATCGGGTTTCCAGTGCGGGTCTGACAGTTTTTTCGGAAGCCCTTCATATTCTCCTGCCCTGCAGTTGGCAAGGTTTCTGCGCTCTTCCGTAAATGCTGCATTTTCGTAACAATACACAGGTATGTTCAGTTCTTTTCCGATGCGTTCAGCGAGTTTCCGTGCGTAGGCTGCCGTTTCTTCCATACTGATTCCTGCAATGGGTATCAACGGGCATACATCGGTTGCGCCAAATCGTGGATGTTCGCCTTTATGATGACGCATATCTATTACTTCGCTTGCCCTTTTTACACCACGGAAAGCGGCTTCAATAACGGCTTCTGGTGTTCCAACAAGTGTAACAACCGTGCGATTGGTTGCTTTTCCGGGGTCAACATCAAGCAGTTTGATACCTTCTACGGTTTCTATGGCATCTGTTATTGTCTTGATGATGGCCATATCGTTTCCTTCGCTGAAATTAGGGACGCATTCTATCAGTTGTTTCATATCGTTGTTTTTTCTGTGGGTGCGAAAATATAAAAATCCTCAGTTTTTACTTGTTATTTTCCCGTTAAGGATAACGGTTTCCACTTTATTACTGCCAAATGCATAGGGCATAAACTCATAGGTGGAAATGGGTTTTGTGATAAACACATTGGCTTTTTTGCCGATGGCGATGCTGCCCAGTTCGTCGCTTACACCCATGGCGTAAGCACTGTTCAGTGTTACTGCATTTATTGCTTCTTCAGGAAGCATGCGGTATTTGATAGCAGCGAGTGAAAGAATAAATTGCATATTTCCTGAAGGCGCCGAACCGGGATTAAAATCGGAGGCTAATGCAAGCGGTAATCCTGCGTCTATCATTTTCCGTGCAGGTGCATAAGGCATTCCCAGAAACAAAGCTGCCCCGGGCAATAGTGTAGGCATGGTTTCCGAACCTAACAGCGCTGCAATTTCTGCCTCACCGGTGTATTCCAGATGGTCAACAGAAAGCGCGTTGTACTTTACGCCTGCCTGGATTCCACCCGAGTAATCCAATTCATTGGCGTGGATTTTCGGGCGCAGTCCGTATTTCATGCCTGCCATTAAAATGCGTTCGGTATCTTCAACGGTAAAAAATCCTTTATCGCAAAAGACATCAATAAAATCAGCAAGCTCGGCAGATGCAACCTGCGGAATCATTTCGTTGATAATAAGGTCAACATATTCCGTCTGTCTTCCTTTGTATTCGGTCGGTACGGCATGTGCTCCTAAGAATGTGGCTTTTATGGTAAGTGGTGAAATTTCTTTAAGCTTTTTGATTACTCTCAGCATTTTCAATTCATCTTCAACTGACAGACCATAACCGCTTTTTATTTCAACAGCACCGGTTCCGTAGGTAATAATCTCGTTTAAACGTGCGAGTGCCTGCTCGGTAAGTTCTTCTTCGGAGGCATCGTGCAAACGTTTTGCAGAATTCAGGATGCCACCACCGCGTCTGGCAATTTCTTCATACGAAAGACCTTTTATTTTATCTATGTATTCTATTTCGCGGCTACCGGCATATACCAAATGCGTATGCGAATCGCAAAAGCTGGGAAAAACCATTCTTCCGGATGCATCAATCAGAGTTGCTTCTTTTTCTACATTCAGTTTTTCCATATCCTGCATGGTTCCGTATGCACGAATGAGCCCGTTATCAAGGCAAAGGAATGCATTATTAAGAACCCCGAGCTTGGACATTTCGCTTCCGGACCTGAGCATCAGGGTTTCCGGACTGTGGTCGATACCCACGAGTTGCTTGATATTCGTTATTATTATTGTCATAGGAAATAGGATAATGGGCAAATTTATGAAATATTGCCACTCATGATGTAAATATGGCATGATGAATTTTACAAAGTAAATTCTTCGTTATTTGAATGAAGGAATCACATCAATTTGTGTTATTCCAAAACCTTTAATATATTTGTAAATCGGATGCTTATCTGCAAATGAAGCAAAGAATAATCAAAAGCGATTTCTTTTACAATAAACAATTAGGAATGATGAGAAAAATTGGACTCTTTTTTATATTATTTATTTTGGGGTTCGGTGGATTTGCCCAAAATAAAAAAGATCAAATAGAGAAACTCACAAGGCAGGTTGACAGTTTGGTGCAGGTTGTTAATTTGAAAAATCAGGTTATTGATGCGAAGCAAGCTCAAATGTATGCGTGGCAGAAAGAACTGATATTAGTTAAAGAAAAACTGGCTGCCGCGCAAAACAATGTGCAGGAACTTACTGTGAAAATGGATACTTTGCGAGATTCAGTTGCGCATGTATTGAAGCAAAATCAGGCAGTTCCCGTTCAGAATGCCATTGTAAATAATGTTCCTGCCGAAGGAAATAAAAAAACAGACTCTGTAAGCGTTAAACCTGTCATTGGTGAAGCTAAAGACAAAAAGAAAGCACTGCAAACGACCTGGGCATATGCGAATCTGGATGTATATACTTTCAGAAATGGCGATACAATTCCTGAAGCAAAGTCGGATGCGGCATGGTTAAAAGCAGGGAATGAAAACAAACCGGCATGGTGCTATTATGGATATGATCAGGCAAACCAAAAAGTCTATGGGAAACTTTACAATTGGTATGCTATAACTGACCCGCGCGGATTAGCGCCAAACGGTTGGCACATTCCTGATGTGGCCGAATGGAATGAGCTTACCAATTATTTTGGTTCTGATGCAGGTAAAAAAATGAAAAGCACCAGTGGTTGGTCCGACTTTAAAGGCCGAACCGGTAACGGCAATAATACAAGTGGTTTTTCGGGGCTTCCCGGCGGTATGCGTTACGGCGATGGCACCTATAATTACGTGGGTACGGGCGGCTACTGGTGGACATCGACAGAAAATAAGGCCGGCAGCGCCTGGCATCGCGCTCTTTATGGCACTGCCAATAATGTAATCAAGAGCTTCAGCAACAAGCAGAACGGGCTGTCGGTAAGGTGTGTGAAAGATTAAACGCAGGTCATTATATTGATGCAAATTAACGATTATTAATGTTTATTAACGCAAACAGAAATAGCGATGGATTCACAAATGTTTGTTTTGGGTACCTGGGAAATATGCTTCATTATACTAATCATTTTCATTGCAGTATGCGATGGCATTTTAAAACTTATTGCCATGTGGAAAGCCGCATGCAACCGGGAGCTCGCATGGTTTATTCTGCTTGCAGTATTTAATACAATGGGAATACTCCCGTTGATCTACATCCTTATGAAAAGGAAAAAGCCGGCTGCTTAGCACCTAAGAGCGCTTTCAGCGATAACTATCCGATGGTTCAGGTTAAAGTTTCGTTAATCACGAAAGTGGGTTAATTGAGGCATTTATGTGTGTTCATTTTTTTTGTATTTTTGTATTAATAAGACAGATAGCAATATCCCGTAACCCTAATCCACCGTATGAAAAAACTGTGCTATGTGCTGCCCGCACTGCTCATATTTGTTACTCTCAAAACTTTTGCTGCTAACGTTGATGTTGAAACCGCCCGAAAGGTTGGGGTAAATTATTTTTATGAGCGGCTGAGTCAGGTTCAGAATGTAAAAATTTCGGATATTAAAATTACCGGAAGTTCAACAGAGTATGTTGGTACAACGCCTGTTTATTATACGTTTAATACAAGTCCCGCAGGCTTTATTATCATTTCTGCCGATGACGCCTGTTATCCGGTAATTGGCTATTCTCTTGACCGGAACCTTGATTTCGAAAACCAGCCAACAGAATTCAAATGGTGGATGAAACAGATGGCTGCTCAAGTGAGTTATGCCGTTGAGCATGCACTTAAAGCCGATGCCGGAATTGCAGGTTTATGGAGTTATTATGAATCTGCAAATGATGCCCAGCTTTCATCCTTAAAATCCAAAGTTGTTACTCCTTTACTCACGTCTAACTGGGATCAGGGAAAGTATTATAATCAGCTATGCCCAACCGCAATTGATGGTCCTGATGGGCACGCTCTTGTTGGTTGTGTGGCAACATCAATGGCTCAGGTGATGTTTTATTACCGTTATCCGGTGAACGGACTGGGAACGCACGCTCTCATTAATTTGTCGAATGTGTATTATCGCTGGAATGAAATGGTAAATGAGCCTACCAACTATAATTATGGGATTGCAGAACTTTGCTTTCATGCCGGTAAAACGGTAAATATGAATTATAGTGGTACTGCTTCAGGTGCACAAACTCAAGATATTCCCGGTGCCATGAAAAGTCATTTCAGATATAATGCCGCGATTGGTTATGAAAGCAGGCAGGATTATGATGCAACAAGCTGGGCAGCGTTGTTGCGAAGTAACCTCGATGCGAAGCATCCGGTTATTTATTCTGGTACCGATCCGAATAATGGTGGTCATGCATGGGTATGCGACGGTTATCAGGGCACCGACCAGTTTCATATGAACTGGGGCTGGGGTGGAGCCGCAAACGGTTATTTTACTACGGCAAATCTTGCAGTGGGTGGATATATTTTTTCTGACTGGCAGGGCGCGGTTGTAAATATTTATCCGGGTACGGGATATCCCGCATATTGCAGCGGAACCCTGAATACGATTACCTATTCCAACGGTACCGTTGAAGACGGCAGCGGCATCAATAATTATCAGAATAATAACGATTGCAGATGGCTTATAGCGCCGGCTGAACCGGTGTCACATATTAATTTTAGCTTCGTGCGGTTCGAAACCGAAGGAACAAATGATGTTCTGACTATTTATGACGGCGATAATATTTCGGCACCTGTGCTCGGAACATTTTCCGGATTAAGCCTTCCTACCTACGTTACATCTTCGGGAGATAAAATGCTGCTTCGTTTTACCACTAATGGCAGCACAACCGGCGCAGGCTGGCTTGGAGAATTTCATTGTACGTTTCCTGTATTCTGTTCAGGCGTAACCACGCTTACAGCGCCGAGCGGGAGTTTTGATGATGGCAGTGGCACGAATAATTATTCATATAACCAAACGTGCCGTTGGGTAATCAATCCACCGAATACTGCCAGTATAAGTCTGAGTTTTTCTGATTTCAGCATTGCCAGCGATGACTATGTTAAAGTATATGATCAGATTGCTAATGTTGAAGTAGCCAATTATACAGGCACTACCATCCCTTCTACTCAAGTGTATAATTCAAGCAAAATAATGGTTCTGCTGAAGACCAACAGTTATACGAATGCGCCCGGTTTTAGCTGCTCCTACAACAGCACTGCACTGGGTATTGGTGAAAACGCAGTATCCGGTTCGCTTGAGGTTTATCCGAATCCTGCAACAACCAGCCTCAACGTAAACTTCATCTCGGTTTCAAATACAGATGCCTCAATTGACATTCTTTCAATTACGGGCGAAAAGGTTTATTCCATGATGCAGCAGACTAGCAACGGGGCATTCAGGTCAGTGATTGATGTGTCGGGGTTTGCTAAAGGCGTGTATTTTTTAAGAATCGGAACGAATAACGAATCCGTTATTCGTAAGATTGTATTAATGTAAAACAGGATCCGGTCCGGGCTGAATTCGGGCTTGCTACAAAGGATAAGCATGAGAGTTCTAAAAATATTTATTCTGATTTTATTGCTGCCGCTGTTTTCGTTTGCATCCCGCGTTTCACAAAAAGATGCAGAACGGCTTGCAATAAATTTTTATTACGAAAAGGTAAATCAATACAATGATGTTGCCTTCGTGGATATCGGCATAACAGAACGGTATGAAAAAACAGTGAACGGCTCTGTTGTGTATTATGTTTTTAATATCAACACCGGTGGTTTTGTAATCGTTTCTGCCGAAAATTCTGTAATTCCGGTGCTTGGCTATTCCTTTCAAAACAGTTATAATCCAAGCAAAATGCCTCCGGTTTTTGAACGGTGGATGCAGGATTACGAAACTCAGGTATTATGGGCTATCACAAATAATTATCCTGTTAAAAAAAATGTGAGTGACGAATGGAATCGGCTGTTGACAAGTGCTCCGTCAGGTCTTAAAAATCTTAAATCAGGTAAATCTGTTTTACCTTTAATAAAAACAACCTGGGATCAGGGAAAATATTATAATGCGGATTGCCCTGCCGGGCAGGGTGGTCCCGATGGGCATGCCTGGGCAGGTTGTGTACCTGCGGCGATGGGGCAAATTATGAATTATTATCGTTGGCCTGAACAGGGTGTGGGTGCCTATACTTACGTTCATCCTACATATGGAACGCTTTCTGCTGATTTTGGATCTACAGATTACCGCTGGGATGAAATGCCACTGAAACTTACTAAGTATAATGATGCTGTTGCTGAATTGCTTTTCCATCTGGGCGTTTCAGTTGATCTTGATTATGGTGCAGGCGGCTCGGGAATGTTCAATCATAAAGCAGCGTGGTCGCTCAGAAATTATTTCAAATATTCACCTTCGTGCGAATATATTTTCCGGGATACCTGTACTCAAAACTGGAAAGGAATAATCCTGGCGCATCTGGATAAGCATAAACCGTTATACTATGCCGGATGGGCTGATACAAGCAATATTTCAGGGCATGCTTTTGTTTGCGACGGTTATCAGGATACCACCTATTTTCATTTTAACTGGGGCTGGAGCGGTTCGTACGACGGCTATTTTACTCTTGATAACCTTATGCCGGGCGGCAATGATTTTACCCTGGATCATGAGCTTATTGTCAACTTTTTTCCAGACAGCAGCCAGGGATATCCCGTTAGCTGCAGCGGAACAAAAACTATTTTAGCACAGTCAGGAACAATTGAAGACGGAAGCGGTCCTCTGAACAGTTATGGCAATAATTTTGACTGTCAATGGCTCATTGCTCCTGCCGATTCTGTAAATTCAATCGTGCTGACCTTCATTGATTTTAATACTCAGGCAGATTCCGATGTTGTAATTGTGTATGACGGTGCTTCAACTGCTGATCCAGTTCTCGGCACATTCTCTGGAAATAATGTGCCGGCTCAGATTTCATCATCCGGTGATCAGATGCTTGTCAGATTTCTAACAAACGCCGATACCGCAATGTCAGGATGGTTGGCAACATACGCCTCGGTAATTCCGGTTTATTGTACGGGACTTACTGACATGACGGCATCTTCGGGAAGCCTGAGTGATGAGAGTGGAAATAATCAGAATTACCACAATAATTCGTTGTGTCGTTGGCGTATTCAACCTGTTGGCGCAAGTAGTGTAACACTTCATTTCAGTTCCTTTGCGTTGGCTTCCGATGATTATGTTGAGGTAACAGAATTACCGTCGGGTACAGTACTGGCGCATTTTACGGGCGACTCAGTTCCGTCGGATGTAACAAGTCTCACCGGAAAAATGCTGGTCAAATTTTTATCGAATGGCCAAAATACGGCAGCAGGCTGGGAAGCCGGTTATACCTCAGTCTCCGGAATAGATGAGAATAATGGATTCAATGGGTTAACTGTATTTCCAAATCCTGCAGAAAACAGTTTTACCTTTTCACTGGATGTTGCGACGCTTCAGGATTTGAGAATTTCAATACAGGATATTACAGGTCGTGATGTTTACCGGCGGTTATACGAAAAAATATCAGGCAACTTTACCGATGAAATAGATATTTCTAATCTGCCTTCAGGAATGTTTTTCTTTTCTGTTGAAGGAAAAAATAATAAAAATATTACTAAATTAGCTCACTTCTAAAACGCTGCATGGTACATAAAATTATAAAATTAGGACTCGCTTTTATTTTATCAATACCGGTAATGTCCGGTATTTCTTTTGCGCAGAAAGTAAATGTCAACAAGGCACGTCAGGCCGCAAATAGCTTCGTATCTCAGTATGCTCCTGATAATATTAATAATGAAATTAAAGGTGTAGGTGATCTGGTAAAAGCGAGCACTTATAAAAATACGGTAACCTATTATGTGTTCAATGTTGTCAATGGCGGTTTTGTAATTATTTCTGCCGATCAAAGCGTATTTCCACTTTTAGGATATTCATTTGAAAATAATTTTTCGTTGGAAAATGCTTCTCCTGAATTTTCGTGGTGGATGCGGCAATACGAAGAGCAAATATTTAATAGCGTCTCTGATAAAATTCCTGCAGGCGTTTCTGCAAGCAATGCCTGGAATGATTTGCTGGCAGGCAGGCAAATACAGTCATTTGAGAGTAAAGGCATGAAATCAATGGCTCCCTTGCTGCGTTCTACGTGGGATCAAGGCATTTTTTACAATATGGTTTGCCCAATTGATACTGCCGGTCCGGGTGGGCATGTATGGTCGGGATGCGTTGCTACCTGTATGGCACAAACAATGTATTATTACCGTTTTCCATTACAGGGAACAGGCTCCCATGGTTATACTTCTGACTATGGTTATCTTTTTGCCGATTTTGCAAATACTACTTATGACTGGAACGCTATGCAGGATAATATCGGAAACTATTATAATTCCGAGATGTCGAAAATACAATACCATTGCGGCATTGCTGTTGACATGATGTATTCTCCCGATGGCTCTGGTGCGTATATGGAAGATGCCGTCAATGCAATGATAAATAATTTCGGATACAATCCGGGCGGGCAGTTATACAACCGTTATAATTACAGCGATAGTCAATGGAAATCTATGCTGCGCAGCAATCTTGATAATAAATGGCCTGTAATTTACTCCGGTCATGGTCCTGATGGTGGTCATGCTTTTGTATGCGACGGCTATCAGAATTCTGATTATTTTCATTTCAACTGGGGTTGGAGCGGGGCGTTTGACGGATATTTTTACCTCGATAATCTGAATCCGGGTTATACCTTTAATTCAGGTCAGCAGGCAGGTTTAGACCTTTATCCGGCAACCCAATATCCTTATTATTGTTCAGGAAGTAAAACCCTGACGGGTGTGCGCGGCTCTGTTGAAGACGGCAGCGGTCCCATCGAAAATTATCAAGCCAATGCCGACTGTTACTGGCTCATCGCACCATCGGAGCCTACACAGTCAATCATTTTAGAATTTCGTGATTTTATTACCGAAGCCGGGAATGATGTGGTAACGGTATATGATGGCGCCTCAACGAGCGATTCAGTATTAGGCGTTTTTTCGGGAAATACGATACCTGCCACCATTCAATCTACGGGTAATAAAATGCTGATACGTTTTGTTTCTGACAATGCAAATAACGCTTCAGGCTGGTTTGCCTCCTACCGAACCGTGAAATATCAGTTTTGTGATTTTATGATGGAACTCACCGAACCTGCCGGCAGTTTTTCGGATGGTAGTGATATCAATAATTACAACAATAATACTATTTGCCATTGGCGAATCAGACCGCCGGGTGCGCATGCCATAACACTCAATTTTACTTCGCTTGATATAGAAGCGGGTAATGATATGGTGAAGGTTTACAACGAATCAACCAATACCGAAGTAGCAGAGTGGACGGGCAATACGTTGCCAACCTCGATGACTATTTATACTGGTAAAGTGCTTATCACTTTTGTTACAAATTCACTGAATACAGGTGCGGGTTGGGATGCTAATTACACAAGTTCTACTTCTGCGGTTGAGGGAACTAATATGAATTCCGGGATGCTTATTTATCCAAATCCTGCAAACGATATTATTAATGTTTCCGGAATTGCAGCAGAGTCGGGTGTATTGAATATTTCGCTTTTCGACAGCCGTGGAATGGAGGTTTTATCATCAGTCACAAATCCGGCCATTAGCGGTCAGTTTGCTGCAACCATTGATATAAGCGGTCTGGCATCGGGCATTTACTTTATGAAATTGCAAAGCGCCCTTGGGACTTCTCATTATAAAATTGTTGTGAAATAAGCATTCTTCCATTGTCAGTTCTGACTTTGTACTGTTTTTGTGTTAATAAAGGTGTTGATTTTTTGAACCTTTCCCGCCCTGTTTTCCCGTTAATATTCATACTTTTGTGTATATGAGCAGTCATTCATTTGGCGGGAATTTCAGACTTTCCATTTTTGGAGAGTCGCATGGTGTTGCAATTGGTGGTGTCATCGAAGGCTGTCCGCCTGGTTTGGCTGTTGATGAGCAATGGATTCAAAAACAGATGGACAGACGCCGGCCGGCTAATACTTTTTTTGCATCCCAGCGACACGAAACTGATATTGTTGAATGGCTGTCAGGCATAGAAAATGGCATCAGCAACGGCTTTCCTATAGCATTCATTATAAGAAACAGCGATCAGCGTACGGCAGATTATAAGGCGCTGAAAAACTCCTTCAGACCGTCTCACGCGGATTTCACCTATTATATGAAATACGGATTAGCGCCTCCTGCCGGCACCGGAATGGCTTCGGCACGGCTCATGGCACCTGTTGTTGCTGGAGGTGGCATTGCCCGTATTTTTCTACAGTCAAAAAAGATAAACATTGTTGCTTACGTTGATGAAATTGGGGGCATAAAAATGAAAAAAAATATGTCTTCGGTAAATGAACTCTCTATTGACGAAAGTTTGGTGCGTTGCCCTGATAAAAGTACATCCGTGAAAATGGAAGGTCTGTTGCGGCAATTACAAAAGAGGGGCGATACGACAGGCGGAACAATTTGCTGCACTATTTCGGGATGTCCTGCAGGTATCGGTGATCCGATTTTTGAAAAACTGCAGGCGCGTCTGGCACATGCCATAATGAGTATTCCGTCAGTTAAAGGATTTGAATATGGCAGTGGTTTCGCAGGAACCGCCATGACAGGCTCAGAACACAATGATATTTTCATTAAAAAGGATGGTGTGATTGCTACAAAAACAAATCATTCAGGGGGAATACAGGGCGGAATCTCAAACGGTATGGACATCACTTTCAGGGTGGCGTTTAAACCCGTTTCGGCAATACATACCAAACAGCAAACTCTTGACGTTAATTTGAAAAAGACAGAGATTGCAATTAAAGGGCGGCATGATATATGTGTGGTGCCACGTGCTGTCCCGATTGTTGAGGCAATGGCTGCATTGGTTGTTACAGATAGTTTTCTCAGGAACAATACGACATGCTGAAAATAGGACACTTCATATCAGGATTTGTAATTTCTTTCATGTTCTTTGCTGCAAATGCTCAGGACAATGAAAGTGCCTGCCCTGAACTTGCAAATAAAAAAGCCGTTAAAACATACCAGAAAGCACTGGATTTATTTAAGGATCGTAAAACTGCCGAAGCATATCCATTATTCAAGGAAGTGACAGAATTGGATCCAACTGCTGCGAATGCCTACTTTTTTATGGGTTATATCAATTTTAAAAAACAAGATTACAATCTAAAAGCTGCCGAAGCAAATCTGCTGAAAGCAGTTGAATTATGCCCCGACGTTGATATTTATGCGTACTATTTTTTGGGTGATATTTATGCCGGTGACGAAAAATGGGATTTAGCAGTAAAATATCTGAGCAAATTTGTTAAAGATGCCGAAAAAGTTGATAATGACGCAGATTACAATCGTGCCGGCGATTTGCTGAAATGGGCAAAATTTTATAACGACGCCTACAGCAAACCCGTGCCATTTAATCCAATTTATGTGAAGGGTATTTGCACCGCCAATGACGAAATTCTCCCGTTTATTTCACCCGACGGTGAAGTCGCTCTGTACACGCGCCGTCTTGAAATGCCCCCGAACAGAAACGACCTTGTCCCCAAGCCTGTTTGGAAAGAGAAATTCTACGAAAGCCTCCGGAAAGACGGTTCTTTTGATAACGGGAAGGAGATGCCCTGGCCCTTCAACGTGTTTGATAATGAGGGCGGTGCTACACTTACACTGCTGAATGATGAATTGTATTATACGGTTGGAAAATACAATATGGCCAATTACCTGAACTGTGATATTTACTATTCCCATAAAGATGCTAACGGAATTTGGTCGGAGCCGGAAGCAGTACCCACAATCAATGATGCTAAAACCTGGGAAGCGATGCCGAGTATTTCCTCTGACGGAAAAACTTTATATTTTGTGAGCGACAGACCGGGTGGTCTGGGTGGATATGACATTTGGAGATCACGGAAAAATGAAGCAGGGGAGTGGAAAACCCCTGAAAATCTGGGGCCGTCAATTAATACGAAAGGAAATGAGAAATCACCGTTCATTCATTCTGATAGCCAGACGCTGTATTTTTCTTCTGATTCTGACGATTTGATGGGAATGGGAGGCTATGATATCTATTTCTCGCGTATGCAGCCCGACGGCAGCTGGTCGAAGCCGGTCAACATAGGTTACCCGATAAACACTAAAGATGATGAGACCTCATTTTTTGCAAGTGCGAACGCCCGTACAGGTTATTTTGCATCAAATAAGCTAAAAGGACCCGGCGGTTGGGATATTTATTCTTTTGAGCTTTATAAGGAAGCCAGAGCAGAAGAAGTGGCCATCATAAAAGGAGAAGTAAAAGATGAAGGTACAAATATGCCGGTGAATGCACGGATTGAAATTAAAAATGTTGAAACAAAAAAAGTCACAGAAATCCCGGTTGACACGGTTACTGGAAAATATGCGGTGGCTGTAATCATGAAAAGTGATTATATTATGACTATTAAAAAACCCGATTATGCGTACGAATCAAAGTATATTTCGCAGGGAGATCCGGTTTTTGACGAACCTGTTATCATCGATTTTGAAATTAAACCGGTTGAAGTTGGTAATTCGTATCGCCTGAATGACGTGTATTTTGAAACCAATTCGTTTGAATTATCCGTAGAAACGAAATTAATTCTTGACGGGTTTATTGAGTTTCTGGAAGAAAACCCCGCTATAAAAGTTTCCATACAGGGTCATACAGATAATGTGGGAAATGATGAAGGTAACCTGAAACTCTCCGAAAGCAGAGCAAAATCAGTTTACGAATACCTCATACAACGAAGCATTGATGCATCCAGACTGTCGTTTCAGGGATTTGGTGAAACAAAGCCATTGGTTTCTAACGATACACCTGAAGGCCGGGCTAAAAACAGACGCACAGAATTTGTTATAATGGGTAAATAACCACAAATGTGTGGGACAATTTGATACCATTGCCTATATTTGTTGCGATTCAGTGTTTATCAGTATAAACCGGGGCAACCCTTAAAAACAATTAATCATGGAGAAACTTATACTTTTTATGGTCTTTGTTATTGGCCTGGTATTCGCAGGTAGTGCGCAGAATAATGGGAATAAAAATCCGTATAATAAAAATTTTAGTGTGAATGTTACGCAGCAAGCGCACTTTCCAAAAGGTGATACTGCCTTGTACTCGTTCATGGCGCATAATATTAAATATTCTGAGACGGCATACCAGAACCGGGCTTACGGCAATGTAATGGTGAGTTTTGATGTGATGGCCGATAGCACACTCACCGGATTTTTAGTATTAAGTGGTGTCGGCTTTGGTGTCGATGAAGAAGTGGTTCGTGTGCTGTCAACCATTAAATTTGCGCCGGCAATGGCAAATGGAACAGCCTACAAATCGAATGTAATTGCCACATTTCCTGTTAAAGCTGTTAAACAATAAGTGTTTTTATTTTATTATAATCGCATGCACAGATGAGTTTTTGGGACACATTGAAACTTAGAATACCGAAGAAATATCTTGTCTTTGTTGCTGCGTTGGTATGGACATTTGCCGGAGGAATGCTACTTTGGAAAGGTCTTGGATGGCAATCTGACGATGTGCAATACCTTATTATCCTTCATATTTTTACCGGGATTACTGGCGGAATATTGTTTTACATTATTTTATTTTCAAGGGTTTCTCATAAACACCTTAAACGAATTTTTCTTCTTAATCAGGAAAAACCCTCTGCCTTTTCTTTTTTCGACCTGCGCAGTTATTTGTTAATGGCATTGATGATTTCATGCGGAATAGTGCTGAGAACAGCGCATTTTTTCAACATGGATAATCTTGGTACTTTTTATATTGCCATGGGAATTCCTCTTCTTTTCTCGGCTTTCCGCTTTTGGAATGCTGGTCTTTATTATCGAAAAACGTATAAATGCTTTTCAGGAACAGACGGCTTCAAGGTTGGGAAGAATGGTAAACTCCGCAGGTGGCTCACGATTTTGTTGCGGCTTACATTGTTATGCTATTTTTTAATTGCAGGAATTGTCTTATACTGTAATTTTAGAATTCTGTTTTATTCAGCACCTTTTCTATATGACGACACAGCCGTAATTCCTGAAAATTCCGTGGGCATTGTGCTTGGTACCAGTAAAAATACAGCCCACGGCTTCGAAAATCTGTTTTTTAAATTCAGAATTGAGGCGGCGGCAGAGTTGTATAAATCAGGTAAAATAAAGTACATTATTTTGAGTGGCGACAACGGTTCTGATTATTACAATGAACCACGCGCCATGAAAATTCAACTGATGGCGCTGGGCGTTCCTTCAGATGCTATTTATCTGGATTATGCCGGATTTCGGACGTTGGATTCAATGTTGCGATGCAAAGAAATTTTTGGGCAGCAGCAATTCACCGTTATCAGTCAGGAATTTCAGAATGAACGCGCTGTTTTTATTGCAAGGCATTATGGCATTGACGCAATAGCGCTCAATGCGCGGGATGTTAAAACTTATTCGGGATTCAAAACAAATGTACGTGAATTGTTCGCCCGTGTCAAAGTTTTCATCGATTTATATGTAACCAATGCACAGCCAAAATATCTTGGAGAAAAAATTCATATTGGCAAATAATGGAATGTTTTTTTAGAAATTCGCTTACCATTGAGCCACAAGATTTATAAATGGTGTTATCTTAATAAAGTAATAATTAAAGTATGAAGCTCTTTTTTCATAAAGATGTACTTTTTTCAACCCTTTTTGTGTTTTTGTTTATGTTTCTGTTGAAACTGTTCATTTTTAATATTCATTTTCTTAATCCGTTAAGTCAATCCCTCAAGGATTTCGAAATGACAGATCTTATTTATTCTCAGCTTCGAAAAAGCGAACATAACGGCAGTGTGCAACTTTCGGATACGAATATTGTGCTTGTAAATGTTGGAAATTTAGGACGGGCTGGTATTGCAAAACAATTGAATATTATCAATCGGTACAAACCGGCGGTTGTGGCCGTTGATATTACTTTTGAAAAACTCAAAGGAAATGCCGGTGATACACTGCTTGCCAATGCCTTTGCAAAAACAAAAAATCTTGTACTGGCAAGCTATTTTGATTATTCCAAGCTTGAATTGAACGCTGCGTTCGATTTGATGCGTACTTCGCACCCTTATTTTAGTGCGGGAAAGCAAAACGCATTTGTAAATTTTGTTTCGGCAGATCCCGAAAGCACGGTGCGCTATGTTCGCCCATCTGAAGAATTTGAAGGGAAAAAATATAATTGCTTCGCTGCAGAAATTGTTAAAAAATTCAGTGCTGACGCTTCTGAGAAGTTTGAAAAACGGGATAACGAAGTTGAAGTCATTAACTACACCGGCCGGCGCGATAACTTCATCGTTTTTGATGCCGGTGAGATAAATGATACAAACGGTAACCTCGCTGTGATACGTGGAAAGATTGTCATTTTAGGCTTTTTAGGTCCCGATACACGCACCCAGGTACTGGAAGATTCTCACTTTACTCCGATGAATGCAAAGTACAGCGGACGCTCATTTCCCGATATGTATGGACAGCTTATTCACGCCAATATTGTTTCAATGATGCTTGCCGGAAGCTACATAAACGAAATGCCATTCTGGCTATTGATAATTGTCGCCTTTGTAATCTGTTACATCCACATGTTTTTCTTCATTCATTATTATGTTCACCGCCACATTTGGTTTCATATATTTTTTAAAGTGGTTCAGTTAATCACTTCATTTATCATTGTTGGAATTTCGCTGTGGCTGTACGCTGATTTTAATTACAAAGTAGAGACCGGATTGATTCTTATTCCGGTCATACTGTCTGTTGATTTGCTTTATTTTTATGATGCTTTGGTGAAATGGCTTCATAAAAAATATGGATATAAAACCTATTATGTTTCGGCACAACATTAAAATTGGCTATTGCATGAGAACTCTATTGTTAATTGTCGTATCCATTTTTCTGGTCATTCCTGTGAAGGCGCAGGATGCTGATTTCAGGATTTTCTATTTTAAAGGAACCTCAGAAATATATACTGCTGCCAGACCAAAAACACCAGTTGTTATTTCTGCCGTTGGTGGTGCACTGAACAAAGGCGACAGGGTCAAATTGTCTGCAGGAGCAGAACTGGTTCTGATTCACAAAAGCGGAGCTTCGGTGAAGTTAAATGTTGCAAAAACGTATCTGGTTAGTGAATTGCTATCTTCAGTCAATTCCAATCCCGACAAAAGTGTTGTTTCGGCTTACCTTTCATATGTTTGGGAAGAACTCAATTCCGAACATTCCGACCTTGATGAGTACAGCCGTTCGCATATGCGCGATAAAGGTGTCGTGAACAGAGGCTGCCGTCAGCCCATTATGGTAAATCCGCCTTTTGGCTCTGCTATTGACTCGGGCGAAATACGGTTCGACTGGGAGCCGGCTTCTTCCGGACGATACGAATTCGTTCTGTACAATACCGATGACGGTGGTCCCGAATTGTTGAAAATTTATTCCGAAAAGGTTGACCTGACTATTTCCGCATCTTCATTTTTCCTGAAGCCGGGCAGTACCTATTATTGGACGGTTTATCCTGAAGGAGATCCTAACTGTGCACGGTTTTCCTTCAGAGTGATGCCTTCCGACGAACAATCCCAGATGGAACAGCAACTTACGGAACTCAAGGCAGGACTTAATTTACCGGAAGATATGAATCAGATTGTTTTGGCTTCTTTTTATGAAAAATATAATTTATATGATGAAGCCGGAGCCTGTTATCTTCGTGCAATAGCGCTTGCTCCGGATAATGCGGGATACAGTAATATGTATGCGCTTTTTCTTGCACGCACCGGCAAAACAACGGAAGCGAAAAAATATTTGAAATAGTAATTGAGAATGCGAAAAAGAATAACAATCACAGTGTTGATAATGATAGTCTGGCTGGGCGCTTGTCGTGCTCAGGATAGTGGCGTGTTCCGCGATGAAGCAGGATATGTGGCACTGGCTTATCAGATGATTAAATATGGATATGAGACAAAACAACCCGTTGTGCTGATATCGGCAGCGATGATATTGGCAGATCACCCTGCCGCCGGGCAATTCAAGCCTTCAAATGAAAACAATGACAGCATCAACACTTATACTCACGGCAGACAGAATAAATTAACAGACATCCCCGGCTTACTAAATGATGCCTTATCTATGAGTGGAAATGATACCCTGATTAAAAATCTTATTGAGCGGGTTCAGCAAAAGTTACTGGCTGTGAATTCAAAAGACCGGGGACGGAAATACAGTCCGTTTGTTCAGGAATATACCGTAAAAAAGAATGCTTCAGTCACCCTGACAACAACATTCAATGGAAATGAAATTGCTGAAGTATTTGTTATTCCTTACAAATCGGAAATGGTGGACCTTTATATTTACAACGATAAAGGTGCGTTGATTGTGTCAGATAAAGGACGCTCGGATAAATGTTACAGCACCTTCAATCCGAAGAATACAGGCGTATATAAAATTGAAATCAGAAACAAAGGCAATAGCGATAATGATTGCTTGCTCATGACAAATTAAAGCCCTACTTTTACTTTCACTATGGGCAGGTTTGCAAAAATAATATTATTCATTGCGATTTTTGTTTTTCCTTGCGTGGCATTTCCGCAGAGTAAGGCTGTAGCATGGCGCTCATCTGAACTTGATGTGCAGCAGAAGGTATTGCATCTGCAGGAGCTTGCTTCCAGTGAAAAATCGGCCGGCCGAAATCTGAATGCATTCAACTATTACCTTTCGGCAATGAAGCTGTTACCTTCTGCATCTCTTTGTTCACCCGGATTTCTGGAATTTTCGTTTGCTGCAGAAATGAATGTGATTGGATTTGTTGATACACTCTTAATGGAATTCAGGAACAGCGGGTCACGGATTACACTATCACGTTTTGTTTTTCCGGTGTATGAACATGCAATTTCAATTGCATATAGAATGTACGCTGTTAATGGCAAGAAGGATTACTTTGACCAGGCCTTCATACTTGCCGAGAAAAGTAAGAATTTGCGTGTGGTTGAAGCCTTGCGGAATTCCGGTGCGACCGCTATGGCTGGAGTTCCGAAGTGGTTATCTGATAAGTTTAACGGGCTTTCAGCCGACCTTGAAAAGTGTCAGCTGCGCTATGCGCATATGAAATCATCGGCATCGGATGCGGCCTGCCTGAAAAAAATTAACGATACTCTGGCATCTCTTCAGCAGCGCAACGACTCGCTTTCGTGTTACATTTACAATAAGTATCCTGCCTATCTTGGGATGATGAACCGCCGTGATTTTACGGCTGCCGATAATGTCCGAAAACAACTTATCGGCGATTCTTCTGCACTTATGGAATATTTTTGTGGTGACTCTACAATCTATCTATTTATAATTACAGGCAAGCAGGAAGCTATCATCAGAACTTCGCGGAAAGACTGCCCTGACAGCTTGATATTATCCTTCCAGCAGGCAATTATCGGGCATGATTTTATGAGATTCAGGAAATATTCCTCACGTTTATATGACCTTTTGTTCAAACCCGCTGAACTTATTCTCAGTGGCCTCAGCCGCGTTATTGTTGTCCCCGACGGCTTGCTGAGCTACCTTCCTTTCGGATGCCTGACGCGTGCTAAAGAAGAGAAAAAATCCGACTATAAAAGTCTCGATTATCTTGTACGGTATTTCTCATTTTCGTATTCTCCTTCTGCTACGGCTTTAATTTTGAATATGTACCGTTCCGAAAGCCGCACAAAGCCTTCCTTTCACTTTTTGGCGCCTTTGTATAATGAAAGTCTGAAAGCAAAATCAAATAGAATTAGAACAACACAACCTGATTCTGTGTATTCACAATTGTCTGAGCAACGCTGGTCAGGCGAGTTGGCAGGTGAACTTAAGAAAATGTTCAGAGGTAATTTTTATCTCGGCGAAAGCGCCAATATTAGCGCTTTTCGAAAAAGTTTTTCTGAACAGGGCATTATTCATATTGCAGCACATACGCTGTTTAATGATGATGATGCAATGAATTCAAGAATTGTTTTTGCCAAAGAAATTGTCGGAGATACGCTCAAGCGTGATGCCTATCTTTATGCGTATGATTTGGTGGGGACGAATGCAAAAGCATCGTTGGTGGTGCTTGCCAGTTGCCGGACAGGTTTTGGAACCTTTCGCCGATGCGATGGCATTTCAGGTATTTCTATGGGATTTAGCTATGCCGGTTGTCCTTCGCTTATTTTTACGTTGTGGGAAGTAGATGAAAAGGCAACGAACCAACTGATGCTGAATTTTTATACAGCATTACAGAAAGGCATTTCCATTGACAGGGCTCTGCAGCATGCACAATTGACCTACCTTGAAGCTGCCAACGAAATCGGCGCCGATCCTTATTATTGGGCAGGGCTGCTTGCTAGTGGCGATTGTCGCCCATTTACTTTTGAAAGTGAACGACGGGCCCTGCCCAAAACGCTGGTTTTAGGTTCAGCTGTTTTGTTTATCGCAATCTCTTTTTCGATATTTGTTATTTTTAGAAGGCGACAGGGTACGAAATCAAAAAGGTTTGTGTAATTTTACAATCAGAAATAAGTGAGTCTAACCTAAATAGAATGTACCATGGGAAAAGAAAAAACCGTTAAAAAAGAAGACAAGAAAAAAGCGACCAAGACCCTGAAAGAAAAAAGGGACGCCAAAAAGGCAAAGAAAAGCTAATAATACCTTGTCAGGAAAAGCCCCGTTAACTATTATGTTACGGGGCTTTTTTATAGAACTATAATTCTTTTATCAGTGCTTTGGCTTTCGAAGCAATAAAGCAATCACCACATTTCAATACTTCGGTCAGAGCGTCCTGAGCCTGAGAATAATCACGCAATTTAATGTATGCAAGACCTGTATAATACTTTGATAAGTAATAGTAAGGCGATGCCACATTCGTTATCTGTATAAACGTGCTGATAGCTTTTTCTGATTGATTAGACTGCAGGTAACATATGCCAAGATAATAATTGAGCGTATCGGTAGCCGGTGTTTGCGAAGCGATGTTTTCAAGTTTAGCCTGAGCAACGGTATAATTTTTATCCTTATACTCAATCATGGCTTCGTCAAGCAGGTGATTTTTTGAAGTGCCCATTACTACTGGCAATCCGGGGTCATCATAATAAAACTGTTTGTAAATTCTTATCGGGAATCGAATATTTTTGTAAATGACAAAACTGGGGATGAGCAACAGGAACAGCACGGCTGCAATTGCAAAAAGAATTTTTAATGAACGTGTTGGTCCCCCTTTTTTTTCGTTACTGTCCGTCTTGTTTCCGGCGAGAAATAGTTTCAGGCGCTCTCTTTCATACTGGCTTATTCCTTCGACCATACAGATATGACGGACATACTCTTTCCTGAACTGCTCGTCACCTTCCAGTCGTGCTTCAAATTCCGCATGTTGGGCTGCGTCCATTTTACCGCCGATGAAATTATCAAAAATATCGTGTAGTTCCATTTCCATAAACCGTAGTTTTATTCAAAAAAATCAGTTCTTTTGAATCGTTCAAAAACTAATGCCTGCAGTCGTTTAAAACATTTTAATTTTTTATTTTTTGCAACATCATCATTTTTAAAATCCATTTCTTTCGCAATCATATCCATTGAAAGGCTGTGAAAATAATAAAGTGTTAGTACCTTTCTGCATTTCTGATCTATCAAGTTCATCAGCTCTTTAACTTTCTCCACCATTTCGGCATTTTTGCCTGTTTCAAGATTATAAGAACTGTCGGACCGGCTGTATATTATTTTTAAGTGTGTTTCAGAGATCCTGTTTTTATTCAGAATATTCAATATTTTATTCTTACCAACCTCGTACAAATATGACTTCAGGGATGCATTACTTGACTTCTGATATCTCCCGTTTACAATGTTATGGTAGACATCGATAACTGCATCCGAATAAACATCTGCAGCTTCTTCCTCACCAATAGTGTATTTGAAAGATGCCCACTTGACAAAATCTTTACGGTACTCCTGGTAAAGAAATTTAAGCGACCCGATGTCATGCTTTCTGAAATCATCAATTAACTTTTCTTCATTCAGTTGATTCATGGGTGTATAGGTTTCGCGGTTAAAAAGTACCCGCTATTTTAAAATATTTTTTTAGAAACGGAGAGTATCAGTTTTTAATTCTACTGGATTTTCAATTTTTATTATCCACAAATATACACAAAGCCACTGAAAAAGCATTTTGAACATCTTGATTGTTCCAAGCCGAATTCGATAAATTATTTATCTGTCTGCAATAATCTGCCGGTTATTTAACCGCTTCTGGCGGTTATTGCATCACGATTTTGAATCAGATTCTTTGCCATCCGGTTTTATTTGCGGATGATGGTTCTTATTCATCCGCATCTGTAATAAGTCTACTAACAAAGCAAAAGCCATTGAAAAATAAATGTAGCCTTTCGGAATCTCGAGTCCAAATCCTTCACCAAGCAATGCAAAACCAATGAGAAAAAGAAATGACAATGCCAGCATTTTAAAGGCCGGATGCGTATTTACAAATTTGCTGATGGGTTCTGCCGCAAACAACATTATTACTACTGAAATGACTACGGCTGCAAACATAACCCATACTACCTTCGCCATTCCAATGGCAGTTACGATAGAATCAATAGAAAATACCATATCCATTATGAGAATCTGCGCAAGTACGCTCGCAAAGCTAACCGCACGACTCGACTTCATTTGTGCAACGGCATCTTTTCCTTCCATCTTGTGATAGATTTCTGTAGCGCTTTTGTACAGAAGAAATAAGCCGCCCAGAATTAATATGATATCCTTACCCGAAATGCCCTGTCCGAAAATTGTGAACAAATCTGACTTAAGCTGCATCACCAATGAAATAACAGATAGCAACCCAAGCCGCAGAAACATAGCTAAAACAAGGCCGTATCGTCTTGCTTTTTTTTGTTGGTGTGCCGGTAGCTTCCCCGACAGAATAGAAAGGAAAACAATATTGTCAATACCTAAAACTACTTCAAGTGAGACTAATGTTAATAATGAGATAAGGATTTCGTAAAACATGAAAAGGTTTTTTATTTGTCCGGCACAAAGTTAGTGTTTTACTAAGTTTTGGGAAGGCTTTGAGGTGTGAATTGATTTCTATCTCTTGTGCTTCTCATGCTCCTTTTTATCCAATATGTTTGATTTAATTAGCAAGAAGCCTTGCAGAATTTTTTAAAGATGAACTATATCATGTTTTTATGAAATGAATAGGAAAACCACATTAACAAGTCTAAAATTAACATATGCGAAACATTGCGAATTCAGCTTTGTGTTTTGTATGTAGAATGATTGTGCTATTTGTAATAAGTTTGTTAGCCTTCTGATTACCATATCATTCGCGTTTTTCGTGATGAAATAATAACGATTGTCTTTGAATTTTTGATCCGCGTTATTTCTTTTTTTAGCGAATAATATAAAAATCAGCATATAATGTAAACTGTCCGGTTCTTGTAATTAACAAATTTTTGCGTTAACAAATAATTATTATATTTGCCTCCTGAAGCATTTTTTTTAATTCGACAGCTTACCTTTGCATTGTAAATTTTATCAATCATTTTAACAATCAATAATTCAATAATAGCTATTAACCAAAACCTAAACAACATGAAAAAATTAATTTTAATTGCTCTGATCGCATTCGCAGGTTCATTGTTTGCCCCTGTTCAAGCACAGGTGAAACAGAAAAAAGAAATCAAAGAAAATGCGAAAGTTTATGAAAAATCCCGTGGCGCCGATGCAAACATTAAATCAGAAAAGCCGGTTGGTGACACCAAAGCTCCCATGAAAGAAAAAGCAAGAGGCGAACTCTGCTATATCTATGTTAACAATTACACACCATATGCAATTGATATCTACATTGACGGCGACTGGATGGGAACTATAGCTGCATATTCAACAGCTTATACCTATGCTTATCCCGGCTCTACAAAAGCTTATGGCAAATCAGTTGGCGGTACCTATACATGGGGACCCACCACCTTCGATTGTGCTTACGAATATACCTGGAATCTCTGGGAATAAACGTTGTAAAAATAATTGTAAAAACCGCCGCTTATGCGACGGTTTTTTTTTGGTCTGGTTTTTGAAAATACGCACCCGAAATATTTTTCTTGATTTTTTAGTTTAACTGAAATGACCACCAATTAGGGCATTCATAATTTATTTGATATTTTTTTAAATGTGCGGTTACCTTTTTCAGGGTTGAATTATTTACTAATAAATCAACACCTGAAAATTTAAATCGATAAATAAAACAATTATTAACCAAAAACCAAGAAGTATGAAAAAGTTAGTTTTAGTTGCACTCATTGCATTTGCCGGCTCACTGTTTGCTCCTGTTCAGGCACAGGTAAAAGTGAAAAAAGAAATCAAAGAAAACGCCAAAGTTTACGAAAAATCGCGCGGCGCCGATGCAAACATCAAAACCGAAAAGCCGGTGGGCGACAGCAAGGCCCCAATGAAAGAAAAAGCAAGAGGAGAACTCTGCTATGTTTACATTAATAATTACACACCGTATGCAGTTGATATTTACATCGACGGTGACTGGATGGGAACCATTGCTGCTTATGCCACAGCTTACACCTATGCTTATCCCGGCTCTACCAAAGCTTACGGCAAATCTGTGGGCGGAACATATACATGGGGACCTACAACTTTCGATTGCCAGTATGAATACACATGGAATTTGTGGGAATAACAGGGTTTTGTTAAACAGGAAAAAGGCACGACAGTTTTGGTCGTGCCTTTTTAACATATGCTCATAAGTGACTGTTGAAGCACGACTGATATTTAACAGTTGAAAGTCCCGACTCTGCAACAGCAAAGCAAACAACAGTATTTTCGCTGTGTTGATGAGTATTTTAATTATACTTTTCCCTTCAATACTTGATTACCCAGTCTTTTTTTTATATTTTTGTTAACTTTCACAGTGAGGTTACTTTTTACCGAACAGTTGTATTAAATATAGTTCAGGTCAAAAGAGTTTTTATTTGATTTAATAAACTAATTACTGAAATCATGACAAGAAGTAAAACATTTTCAGCGATAATAGTGCTTGCCCTTTGTTTTGCCGGGCTGCAGGTTGCCACAGCACAAACCAAAACAGCCCTGATTATTGGTATTGATATGTATAAACCGGCCGATCCTCAGTTGGCAAGTACCCGCGGGGGATGGACTAATCTGGATGGTTGTGTGAACGATGCTGAAGCTATAAAAGAAATAATAAAAGGACGCTTTGGCTTTGAAGAGAAAAATATCACAACCGTTTATAATCAGGATGCGAAACGTGAACGGCTCATTGCCGAATTTCAAAAGCTTATAGATAACGCCAAAAAAGGCGATATAATATTTATTTACTATGCCGGTCATGGTTCACAGGTTTATAATTCACTTTCGACTGAAGCATCCGGCGATAAGTACGATGAAACCATTGTTCCTGCCGATATGATTGATATTCGCGATAAAGAATTTGCTGCCATTTTCAATAAACTTATTGATAAAGGTGCCATTTTAACGCTGATATTTGATAGCTGTCACAGCGGTTCTATTGCGCGCGGCAATTCGGTTCCAGATGTTGCTAAAACACGCCACATTAACGGAAGTGAAGTAGATGCTAAAGATGCTTCAAGTCCGCAGCTTCCTGAAGATCGCGGTGCACTTGTATTATCTGCTGCACAGCCCGAACAGCTTGCCAAAGAAGCAAAAGATGATAATGGAAATCCTCACGGCGCATTTACGGTTGCGCTTATCAAGGCATTGAGTTCCTCGTCGGTTAATGAAGCGGCGGAGGTTATTTTTCTGAGGATAAAAGCAATCATGCAGGCCAACGGCAATACTCAGGAGCCCGTAATCGGCGGTAACCAGCAACGTCGTAGTCAGGGATTATTTGGCGAAGACCTTTCGGTAACCAAAGGAAAAACAATGGTGGCCGTGATGAAAACAAACAGTGATGGCACCATTGAATTGCAGGGTGGTTGGGCAGTCGGACTGAATGAAAAGTGCGAACTTAAAAAATCAGGCGCCAATAATCCGATGGAAAAAATTGTGATTACTGAGGTAAGCGGACTTTCAAAAAGTAAAGCAAAGATGGTAAGCGGCGATATTTCAAATATCAAGGCAGGCGATCTTTTTGAAGTGGTTGTCTGGAGCAGCCCCAGCACACCCAACCTGCAGGTTTGGTTTCCTTCCAGTGCGTTTACTTATGCTGACATATTGAAAACAGCTCAAAAGCTTTCGGCACTGGCCAACAATAAAGATTTTACATGGATAACCGACCCAACGGAGCAAGCGCCAACATACATCATCCAGTACTTTAATAATTCGTGGAAACTGTGCGGCCCAAATGGTAAAATTGATGAGATTGGAAAAGATCCCAACCCGGAATCCGTTTCAAAAAAAATAGCTAAAGGCGGCTTAGTATACCTTCAGTTACCCCCATCACAGGAATTGATTAAAAGCCTCCAGATAGGTGCAGGTACATCAAACACAGCAATCGAAATAACTCAGGATGCACTTGCCGCGAATTATATTCTGGTGGGACGATACGTTGACAATGTTGTGAAGTACGCGTGGATTAGGCCTAACCTTACTGTTAAAGACACAGCGTTCCAGTCCACATTACCGGTAAAAACCGATTGGCTTGCAGTTAAAGATGCGGCTTCCATTAGTGAAATCGGCAACCAGCTTTCACTCTTTGCGCTGAGACTTGGTAAAATAAATGCATGGCTTAACCTGAGCGGACCGCCCAATGACGGAAGCTTCCCGTTTTCACTCGCTCTGAAAAATATGGCAACAAATGCCTACATCACCGATGGAACCGTTATTGGCGGCGAACAGTTTAAAATGGTATTGGTTACAAACAAGGAAAAATTGAAAATGTGGGACGGCAAAAGTCGCTATATATACGTGTTTGCTATTGATGTTGACGGAAAGACACAACAAATTTTTCCTGAGCAGAATACAGGTAATGAAGGTAATAAATTACCAACCAAGGTGTATGATTATGAATCGGAAATTCCCTTGGGCAATATTAATTTCACCATCGGAAAGCCATATGGTATCGACAGCTATTTTATGATTGCAACCGATGACCCCATCAATAATTTTCAGGCATTCAACTGTGAAGGTGTGGTAACACGCGAAGGAACACGTGGAGGCGGTGCTCTCGATAATCTAATCAACGATGTTGGGACGGGCGCACGCGGAATTACTCCAAACGCAACTCCGGCTACGTGGACGCTTCAAAAGTTTTCACTCAAAAGTAAAGAGAAGAAATAATTTCTGATAAACCTTAAAATAACAATAACGATTATGAAAAAGATTTTTGTGCTAGTTGCATTGCTTTTCACAGTGGTGATTCCGGGTTACACTCAAACCCAGCTTACGTTGTCCGATATTCTTGAGAACGTACTTGCATCTGTAGTTACGGTTTCGGTAGAAAAAACGGAAGACACTAAGCAGATACTCGGATTTCGTGGGCAGGAAGCCGATATCGCATATGAAAAAATACTCGATCTCACTGGTTCAAAAAGTTCGGGTTCGGGCTTCGTGATTGAAAAGAACGGAAAAAAATATGTGATTACCAATGCGCATGTTATTGAAAATGCATCGGAAACAGCGGGCAGTGTTTTTATCTATACCATTGACCGCACGAAGTACGAAGGCAAAGTTATTGGGGGCGATTCATTTTATGATATTGCCGTCCTTGAATTTGTGAAAACTCCCGGTGCTGAGGTGAAAGCCGTTGCTTTTTCAACCAAAGAGCCCCGTATCGGAGAAAAAGTTTTTGCTATAGGCAATCCTCTGGGCGAATATCCTTACACAGTTTCCGATGGCATCGTCAGTGCTAAAAATCGTGTTCGCGATGGCATCACCGGGAAATTCGGATTCATCCAAAGTACTGCCACTGTTATCTGGGGCAACTCAGGCGGTCCGCTAATCAATGAAAAAGGCCTGGTAGTCGGCATAAATTCGCAAATTGCGTTTGCGGAAGTTGGAGGCGAATCGCTCTGGCAGCCGCAAATTAATTTTGCCCTCGAAGGAATCCTCAGCAGTCGTTTGGTAGATAATATTATTGCTAATAACGGTCGCGTAAAACGTGCTTACATCGGCATTGAGCTTTCTCAAATGTATGATTACAATGCGGTTGATGCGCTGTTTTCAAGTGACGGATGGTCGCTCACCGACAGCATTCCGGTGCTTTCAGGTGTGTTGCCTGGCTCTCCGGCTGAGGCCGTTTTGAAAAATTATGTGGGTTATAAAGTCGTGAAAATCGGGAATACTGAAATTCGTAAAATTGAAGAAGCACTTGGCGAATTTGAGAATCTGAAACCCGGCGACAAAGTGAAGCTCACTTTAAAAAATGGCGCTACTACACAAGTTGTGGAGTTTGTTACTGAAGAACTCAACCCTCAGAAATCGCAGGCAATAGCGTACTATGCGATTGAAAAAACACCCGATAATGTAAAACTTTCAGCGCAGGACGACAAAGTATATATCGAATTCGGACAAACCGATTATACTGCAAAAGACAAAATGGCGCAGGGCGAAAAAGGAACCAGACTCCGCGGTGAAAATATTTCATACGGAAAATATCAGATCGTAGCTGCCGGCTATGATTCGGAAAAATTTAAATCAATGTGGCGCATAAAATCTCTGGGAGATTTAGGTGTGGCTCTTCGGCTCACTGCATCGCTCGGCGCGCTGGATTTGTATCTTTCCAGAGAAGGACGCTACAAAGAAGATCCCGATGTTAAACGGATTTCCTTTGCCGGAAATGATGAAAATAAATGGAAAGTCGCTCTTTGGTATTAGTATTTTGGTGTGTTTGAACTCTAAATAATTATTGCCATGCTCAAAAAAATATCTGTGTTCATCGTGATGATTTTTCTGCTGCCGTTTGCAATGGTGGCGCAAGAAAAGGGTATTACTAAAATTGTGAGCAACGGTTCTTCATCAACCGGTGTTACCAGAGCAATAATTATTGGCATTTCGAACTATAAGAATGTCCAGAAGCTAACGTATGCACATACCGATGCACTTCAGTTTTATCGCTATCTGATTTCGCCCGCCGGCGGTTCTGTCGATTCAAATAATATCATGCTGCTGCTGAATGATAAAGCTACTGCCGCGCGCATTTATTCGGCACTCGATGCCCTCGTTGATATTTCTAAAGAAGGCGATGAGGTGATTTTTTACTTCTCCGGACACGGTGATCTGGAAACAAAAACAATCAGGCAAAATGGCTTTTTATTAGGATATGACGCCCCGCAGGCGGCCTACATGTCGGGCGGAACAATTGGGCTGAACTACCTGCAGGATTATTTGGTAACGCTGGCACAGAAAAACAAATGCAAGGTTATTCTTATTACCGACGCATGCCGCTCAGGTAAGCTTGCCGGTGGGATGGAAGGCGTAAAAATGACTGCTTCTGCACTGCAGGAACAATGGCAAAATATTACAAAAATTCTGTCATCACAGGCGGGTGAACTTTCTTATGAAGATAAAAAATGGGGACCCGGCGGTGGGGTGTTTACTTATTATTTATTGCGTGGTATCAAAGGACTTGCCGACATGAATAATAATGGTCAGGTTACGGTTTCCGAACTGTTCATTTACTTGTCACAGAATATTCCGCGCGAAACCAAATTTGTCCAGAATCCCTATATCGCCGGCGATTTGGCTTCAGTAATTTCCTACGTTGATACTGCTACAGTTGCACAGATGAGGCGCGAAGAAGCCTCCGGTGGCGGAACATCCGGCGCACTCGCGTTTAAAGGTTTTGATGATAAAATAACGGAAGGTCTGGATAGCACGGTGCTCAAAGCTTACAACACGTTTCAGGAATGTATAAGAAAAGATATTCTGGTGGATGCCGATTCAACTCTGGGCTGTGCCTGGGATATCTACGAGAAACTCAAAGACAATGAAAAAGCCGATCAGGTTATAAATAACATGAAACGCTCGTTACTGGCGGCGTTGCAGGATAAAGCTCAGACGTTGATTAATCTTTATGTGGAAGGAAAAGAAATACCCGACAGCCTGAATATTGATCAAGGCTACAAAGAGCTGGAATATGCTTTAAATATTATTGATTCATCGTACATCCTTTACAATCATATCAAAGCCCGGTTCCTGTTTCTGAAAGGGGGCGTTTATGAAACGGATTATAATGAACGAATTAAAATTGTGCAGGAAGGCTTAAAACTTGAACCCGATGCAGCGTTTGGATGGTTCCTGATGGGGTCAGCGTATTATAATCTTAAAGATTATGATGCCAGCTACAAAGCGTATATGAAAACGCTTGATCTGGCTCCTAGATGGGCCTACCCGATGAATAATATCGGAACGCTCTACGATGCGCAAAACTTGCCTGATTCAGCCAGTAAATATTATTACAAAGCGATTGAATACAAAATCGATATGCCTGAGCCGTATTACAATCTGGGTCTCGCATTTTATGATAAACATGACTACAAAAAAGCCGAAGAATTTCAGGATTTATGCCTGAAATACAAACCTGATTACTGCAAAGCATGGAACAACAAAGGATGGATTTATTACGATCAGGAACAATATCAAAAAGCGCTTGAATATTTTACAAAAGCGGTAGACTGCGACGATTACAACGCCGATTTTAAATCTAATCAGGGTGCGGCTTACGATAAACTGAAAGATTATGACAATGCTATAAAATCGCTTAAAGCTGCGCTGAAAATTGAAGGAAACAAGAAAAGTGCGTTGTATCATCTGGGACTTGTGTATGAAAATAAAAAAGATTTCAATTCGGCGCTGTACTACTATGATAGAGCACTTCGTGGCGATACTTCCTATAATTTTCTTCTTACCAGTATCGGCAGCATTTATGTGTATGAACTGAGCGAATATGAAAAGGGTATAGAATACTATAAACGTTATACCGAATACAAACCCGATTCACCGATTGGTCCGCTTAACGTTGGTAATGCATACTATACCATGGATAACTACACAGAAGCACTCAAGTATTACCAATCCATTGTGGCAAAAGACCCGACGTATAAAAAAGCCTGGTTGTATTCCGGACAGTGTTACTATATGCTGAATAATGAGAGTGAGGCCATGAAAATGTTTCGCAAGGCTTTATCTATCGACTCTGCCTACAGCGATGCATATATTGAAATGGCACGGGTGTACAAAAAGAACAAAGATCTGGATGGTGCCCGCGACATGTACCTGCTCGCACTTGAGAAAGACAGCACGGCTCACAAAGTAAATTATAAACTCGGCGATTTATATTGTTATGATTTGGCCTATTACCCCAATGCCATTGAATCATACCTTAAATACATGAAATATTTTCCCGACGATAAAGATGTGCTGATTGATTTGGGCAATGCGTATTATTATAATTTTCAATATGAAGATGCTATGCGTGCCTATAATAAATACAAAGAATATGACGCCGGTTATAAAGGAATCTACCTCGACATAGCCAATTGCAATGCTGCCTTATTGGACACCGTCAATGCCGTGAAAAACTACTACAAGGCAATTGATATAGACTCTTCGTACTCCAAAGCATGGAAAGCTCTTTCTGACCTGCAGGTTTCAATGGGTTTATATCAGGAAGCGATAAAAGGCTATGTGAATGCCATGAAATACGACACAAGCTACAACTACCTCAATTATACCATCGGACAGGTGTATTTGAGTAATCTCAAAGATTATGATAATTCTGAAAAATATTACAAGCAATATGTTGCGCTGTATCCCGATAAATATTTCGGTTATCAGGGACTCGGTTATACGTATCTGAAAAGCGGTAAAACCAAAAAATCGCTTGATTTATTTATGCTTGCAATGGCAAAAGATCCCGCCGAACCATGGAATTATTACAATCTTGCCTGTTATTATTCCTTGAATGGCGATAAGCAAAAAGCATTGGAAAATCTTTCAAAAGCTTTTGAAAAAGGCTACGACAATCTTGAGCATGCCAAAATAGACAGCGACCTTGAGAATATCAGGAATATGCCGGAGTTCGATGCCATCATCAAAAAGTACACAAAAGATAAGTAACGATAATTAATTAAAATTAACGATAATTAACGTGTATTTTTCATGTTTCGGATATGCACGTCCAAAATTAAATGATTATGAGGAAATGTATTATTCTTTCCATCTTTATTGTGGCAGCCTGGACTTCGCATGCCCAGAGTTTCATGATGAATAAGGATCCTGAGAAAACACGTGGCTACAGCTCAGATTTGAAATACGGCTTCTTCCCGTTCAGCGGGCGCGGCCAATTGCGCGATGTATTCAACGGCTACGGCGAAAATGCAAGCTATGCATTGAAGGAATTGCAGTACACTTCGGTTTCGCTTTCAGTCGATTCTATCAATTCCAACTCTTTTTATGTTGAGGTTTTTTCGCTTACACCCGGCGTGAGCATCGGACGATTTAGCCTGGGCTCACAGATTACACAATCAGATATTGAGTCTGACTCTTCTGCTTCATACAAAAGCCTCGCTATCCGAAAAATGATGAACGGTGGCGGAAATTTCAGCGTGAATTTTAATCGGCCGCTCATCTACGCTCCCTTTACGGATGCGAACAGAAATTATTTTTTGCTGAACAGTTCAATTACTGTCTACGCAGATGTTACACGCATGAATTCATTCATCTACAATCCGGGACTGGGCGCTCAGGTGAATCTGGATTTTGATTTAAGGTTGCTTTCCAATAAAAGTGAGATTATGATTGGAAACCTTTACAGGATGGGCATACGCGGAAGAGTTTTATACAATGCCTTTGATGCGAAATACCGCAACAGGAATGATATTGACGGAAGTCTTAATAATATGGTTATTCTCGCAGGGAGCGTGTATGCAGGGCTCGGACCTGTTTTTGTTGAACTTGGATATAACTTCAGCAACCGTAATATCATTGAAGGCAATCAGAATTTGCTTAAAGTTAGCCTGCAGCCGGTAAAATTCTAGTTATAGAGTTTTAGTCGTTGAGTCCGTCGACCGACGCATCGAAACGCCGAAACTCAATATTACTGCCTTTTCATTAATAATTTCCGTGCAATATCCGGTCTGTTGATTCGGTTCAGCAGAAAACGGAGTTTTTCCGAATTTTCTTTTTTGTACCAGAAGAAAAAACTTTTCTGATCATTTTTGTCGTCGCGCGTACGCGCCGAATACACCTTTTCTCCCGTATATGGGTCTATGCCTGTATAAAACATTACCGAGGCAAGCGTCATGGGCGTAGGTGTGAAGTCCTGCACCTGCTCCAGCCTGTAGCCCAGTTCTTTGGTTTGTGCCGCTAATTCTGCCATATCGGCAAGTGTGCTCCCGGGATGCGAAGAAATAAAATAGGGGACAATCTGTTGGCGGAGTCCGTGCTGAGAAGATATTTTTTCAAACTCAGTAGTAAACTCTTTGAATAGCTTGAACGATGGCTTACGCATAAGTTTCAGCACATGGTCCGACGAATGCTCAGGAGCAATTTTTAACCTTCCTGAAACATGATGTGCAATTACCTGTTTCGCATAAGCGGAATAATTTCCTTTTTTGTTTTCTGCCGCAGTTTTCCCAGTAATCATGTCGTAGCGGATTCCACTGCCAATAAATATTTTTCGGATGCCCTGCAGTGCCTGCACCCGTTTGTAAAGAGCTGTCAGTGGGCCGTGATCATCATTCAGGTTGGGGCAGTTGGCAGGGTATATACACGACGGGCGCTTGCATTTCATACATTGGTTGATATTCGTGCCTTTCATGCGGTACATGTTCGCGCTGGGTCCGCCAAGGTCGGTGAGGTTGCCCGTAAAGCCGGGTATTTTCTTTATTTCTTCAATTTCATGGATGATGGATGCTTCCGAACGACTGGCAATGAAGCGACCCTGGTGTGCGGAAATGGTGCAAAAGCTGCATCCGCCAAAACATCCGCGATGAATAGTAACAGAAAATTTTATCATTTCCCATGCCGGAATGCTGCCTCTTTTTTTGTAACGCGGATGAGGCAAACGTGTGTATGGCAAGCTGAATGAGGCATCCAGCGTGGATTCATTCATGGGCATAAGAGGCGGATTTACCACAATACTGAAACTGTCTGAATCCTGAATCAGCCTGGCCGAAATCATTTTATTCGACTCTGTTTCAATAATGCGAAAGCTTTCCGCGAACGCTTTTTTATCTTTTACACACTGCTCGTGCGATGGCAATTCCAGCGTTTCTTCTGCATAGTGTAAACAATGCTTTTTTGCTTTTGAAATGCGAAATGCCGTTTGCGGAAGATTGTTCAATTCCTCTATTTTGCTGCCACCGGCCAATGCATGAACCACCTGTATGATGGCTTGTTCTCCCATGCCATAAATGAGCATATCGGCTTTGCTTTCCGCCAATACCGATGGCTTTAGGGTATCAGACCAGTAATCGTAATGCGTGAATCTTCGAAGCGAAGCCTCAACGCCGCCAATAATAACAGGCGTTTCAGGAAATATTTGTTTAAGAATTCGTGTGTACTCATAGGTGGCGTAATCAGGTCTGAATCCCGATTTGTCGCCTGCAGTATATGCATCGTCGGAGCGGAGGCGCAGACCTGCCGTGTAATGATTTACCATGGAGTCCATGCAGCCCGCCGTAACACCAAAGAACAGGCGTGGGCGACCGAGTTTTTTGAAATCACGAAGGTCGTCGCGCCAGTTTGGCTGTGGCAATATCGCTACCCTGAAACCTTCGTGTTCTATGATGCGCGCTATTACAGCATGCCCAAACGACGGGTGATCCACGTAAGCATCCCCCGATACGATAATCACGTCGGCCTGTTTCCAGCCACGCCGGTCCATCTCTTCACGGGTTACCGGCAGCCAGTCTGTTATAGGACGGAGTTCTTCCAAATCTTTTAATTGAATACCAAAAGTATAACAAATGACCGAAAACCCGCTTGCTTTCTTTTTGCAATTCATCCTGCAACTCAATAATTAAGGATACTTTTTTTTATCTTTGTAATCAATGAGAATCAAAAATATGCTGCGCTGTACAAGGTTTTTCTGTATCGGATTTATTTCTGTTTTTTCGTTCCTGAATCTCAATGCACAGAAACCGGCATTCAATACGCTGTTTGCCGTTCACGCAACATCCTGTAAAAATCAAGCACACTCAAGTACCTGCTGGAGTTTTGCGACCACGAGTTTTATTGAATCCGAACTTTTTCGTATCAGTAAATCCGACGTTGACCTTTCAGAGATGTTCTTTGTTCGCCACATATATCCTGAAAAATCGGTTAATTATATCCGCTGGCACGGTAAATCGTTTTTTACACCGGGCGGTCAGCCGCATGATGTGCTGAACGTCATTAAGAATTACGGATTCGTTCCTGAAAATGCTTACCGCGGAATTCAGAAAGGGAAGTGGCTGCCCGAACATGCTGAGCTTGATACCTTGATGAAAGTCATCACCCGGAACATTGCAAACAGTGAAAACGGCGGCGTTAATGGACCGTGGAGAAATGTGATTGAAACTGTTCTGGACGACTATCTTGGGAAACTTCCTGTCACCTTTTCATCGGGAGGAAAGGAATTTACACCCTTTTCGTTCCTTCAGTCCACGGGCTTTAATCCGGATGATTATGTTGAAATAACTTCCTACATGCATCATCCATACTATTCCTCTTTTGTTCTGGAAACAAAGTATAACTGGTCGCACGACAGCTATTATAATATTCCGTTTACGGAATTTTCCGAACTGTTTAAACATGCTCTGGAAAACGGTTATTCAATAATATATAATGGCGATGTAAGCGAAGATGAATTTTCATCAGAGTTCGGAATGGCCGTGCTTCCTGTAAAGAAGTGGGAAGAGAAAAACGAATTGCAACAGCAGCAGACTTTTCTCGGTCGCGAAGAAGAATTTGTTCCAACGGCAGAATTGCGTCAGCAAATGTTTGACTCTCGTGCCACAACGGTTGACCATGTTATGCATATTACCGGTCTTGCTGAAGATGCTAACGGAAAGAAATATTATATTATCAAAAATTCGTGGGGCGACCCTGCATCTAACGGGGGAGTTATATACATGTCAGAATCATACCTGCTGCTGAAGTGTGTTTCCGTTTTAATAAATAAAGAGGCGCTTAAACCTGCGCTGAGAAAAAAACTGGGTATTAATTAAAAATACTTCAACCGAAACGCATACTATTTGTTGTCTTGTTTTATGAATGCGTTGTGAAAACTGAATAATACTATTAATGTGATGAGAAAACACAATTTTTTTGTACGGACATTACCGATGCTTATTTTCTTACTGTCAGCTACAGTTTCGGTAGCCCAGTTTGAGAATATTAAAATTATTAAAGAGGTAAAATGCGGTCCGGTTGAAAATCAAAAGATGTCAAGTACGTGCTGGAGTTTTGCCACCTGCTCTTTTATAACAAGTGAGCTTATTCGGATGGGAAAACCTGCCGTAAATCTGTCGGAAATGTATTTTGTGCGCAAAGCATATGAGCAAAAGGCCGTTTATTACCGCCGCCTGCAAGGGAATGCTAATTTCGGTCCGGGCGGTCAGGCGCACGATGTTATGAATATGATGCGTGATTACGGCGCCGTTCCGGAAAGTGTTTATACAGGATTGGATTCATCAGGGCAAATGATAGATCATGAAGTAATGGACGCCCTGCTGCTCGACATTGTTAAACTTGCAGTAAAAGATAATCTGAGCGAGAAGTCTATCAACGCTTTTATTGCCGTGCTCGATTCCTATTTAGGCAAAGTACCCGAAAATTTTACGTACGAAGGAAAATCATATACGCCTAAGACCTTTGCAGAATCCTTGACATTAAACCCCGATGATTATATTGAGTTTACTTCGTATACCCATCATCCGTTCTATAAATCATTTCGCCTTGAAGTGCCCGACAATTGGGCGTTTGGCGATTATTATAATCTCCCGATTGATGAACTTATGCAGATAATTGACAACGCCCTTGATAACGGCTATTCCGTTGACTGGGATGGCGATGTTAGTGACGACCAGAAATTCTCTGCCAACGGGGGAGTCGCAAAACTCAGCGATGAATCAATTCCTGTTACACAAAAAAAACGACAGGAAGGCTTTGATGATTATGATGTTACCGACGATCATTTGATGCACATTACAGGATATGGAAAAGATGCGTCGGATAAAAAATTCTACCTTACTAAAAATTCATGGGGAACAGCCAAGGGTCACGAAGGTTTTTGGTTTATGTCCGATGCCTTTGTGCGGTACAAAACCATCGCAATTATGGTACATAAAGATGCCGTTCCTGCTGCCATTAAAGCCAAACTCGGAATAAAGTAATATGAGATATTTTCTTTCTGTATTCCTGGTTTGTTTCGGATTCTTTTCACTGTCGGCCCAAACAGACAAAGAGAAATCTGTAGATTTTGCCCGAAAAGGAATCAAACTCGTTGACCTTAAAAAGTATGATGAAGGCATTGCCATGTTTCGGAAAGGAGCAGCGCTTGATACCGGCAATTCACTTTTTTATTATGAAATAGCAACGGCTTTTTACATGCAGGAAAAGTTCGATTCCGTAATATTAATTATGCGTAAAGTGCTTGATAAGCCTGATGCGAATGATCAGTTTTACCAGATACTGGGAAATGCGTTCGATATGAAAAAGGAATCGGAACGAGCCATGGAAACCTATCGTGCAGGACTTAAAAAATTCCCTGCATCCGGTATTCTTTATCTTGAGTGCGGCATTGTGATGCAGGCAAAAGACAGCACTCAAAAAGCCATTGAATACTGGGAAAGAGGTGTGAATGCCGACCCTGGTATTTCTTCCAATTATTATTATCTGGCGAAAGCTTATGCTGCAATGCCTGATAAAACCTGGGCGTTACTGTATGGCGAAGTGTTTATGAACATCGAACGTAATTCAAAACGCTCAGAAGAAATGAGCAAAATACTGTTTGATGCATCTGATAGTTATTTACAGAATATTGCTGAACCAAAAGCAGCTTCCGCGATGTCCGATAACTCCGCTGTCAAGAATGATAACGAGAAGAACCCTGTAAAACCCTTCAATAAAGTGTTCGGGCAAACGATGCTCGAAAGTTATGTAAAGATTCGCGCTGAAGAGGAAAATATTGCGGGCATTGCACTGCTGTACTCTGTTGATTGCGACTTTGTGAAATCCTGGTATAGTAAATTACTTGACAAAAGCTATCCGAATATTATATTCAACCTTCACAAGGAACTTATTGCCAATGGCTATTTCGAAGCCTATTTACACTGGCTTTTTATGAAAGGAAATGAAAAGGAATTTGCCTTATGGTACAATGCGCATGTTGAAAAATATAAAGCCTTTGTGGCATGGTTCACGAAGAATCCGATGAAAATAAACGCACAGAATTTTATTTCGGGAACAAAATACTGACCTTAGAATTTAGCAATCAGCTTTACGTTTATCAGACGGCGCGTAAGTTCATTGGGAACTGCGTACTGCCTGCCATACACGTCTTTTACCCAAATGTACGAAATCGTGTTAAGCCTGCCGAGAAGGTTAAATACTTCGGCACTTATCCAAATTGAGCGAAAAATATGGAAGGGGTTTTTCTTTGGCAACGGATTGCTTTCAAGCAGCAGCTCTTTTGAAAAGCCGACATCTACCCTGAAATAGGATGGCATCCGCAAGGTGTCCTGGTAGCGGTTATGGCTCGGAGGACCGAATGGCAGCGGGCTTGCGTATACAAAATTCAGGTGCATTTTGTACGTCGGGTTTTTCGGTAAATGGTCCTGAAAAAATAGATTCACGTTCAGGAACTGATCTGTAGGACGAGGAATATAACCCGGAAATTTTTTCACCGTGTCAGCAATAGGCGTGTTGTTATATCCCGGTATCACCCGCTTTCCTTCGCTGTCATAATACGCATAATAGTAATCATCCGTAATGTCCTCGCGCGTTTGCATGAGCGAAAATCCAAACCACGATTCTACGTCTTTAACAAATTCACCATTAATTTTAAAGTCAAGACCTGTGGCATAACCGTGAGCATTGTTGGTGGCAAAATACCGCAGCCGGACATTATCTATTTCGTAAGGAATAAGGTTGTCAAGATATTTATAATACACTTCCGTAACCAGCTTGAAAGGACGTTCCCATGCTTTAAAATTCCACTCTGCACCCAACAGTGCGTGTATAGATGTTTGTGCTTTCAGGTTATGATTGATGACGCCGTCAAGACCTCTCAGTTCCTTATAAAAAGGCGGTTGGTAATAATATCCGGTTGAAAAACGAAACGACCAGTTGTTCTTCCAGTGTGGTACAAAAGTTATGGAAGCTCTCGGGCTGAACAATAATTGCTTATTGAAATCCCAGTATTGGGCGCGTCCGCCAACGGTAACCAGAATCTTTGCACTGTCGGGTTCAAAGGTCCATGTGTTTTGAACGAATCCGGAGTAACGGTTTGAATTCAGATTTATCGTAGTATTCACAACATCCTGCAATACAAGTGCATTTTCAGGCTGCAAAGCAGGATTCGTGTATCCTACCGAATCTGATTGGCGGGGCTGTGTAAAGCCTGCCGAATCCAGCATACGCCATTCTTTCAGCCTGTCGTTAATAATCTCAACCTGATACTTTGCACCCCACTGAATAAAACTTTTTCCTTTGGATAAGGCTCCGCGGTGCTCGGCATTCACGACGGTAGCAATAAGATTATTGCGTGCATGATTCATATCGCTGCCTACACCAAGGCTTTGTTTCACATCACCGAATTCATCCTTGCTGAAATCCGTTTCAAGCTTTCCGATGTAGTATTGTCCCTGAATATCGTACATTTCACTCTCGTCTGTTGTGAAAGCCGATACCGTATATTTCAGTTTCAGGTTTTTGTTGGGACGGTTTGTCGCGGTGAGTGCGCCAAAATACGTTTGTATTCTGTCCACTTCCTGCCCGTCGAAATAGATTTTAAGCTGGTACGATTCCTTGATGGTGCCGAATTGCGTTTCCCGCGATTCAGGAACAACCAGATATTTGTTGCGCGCGTAATTTCCTAAAAAGCCGATCTCCCAATTTTCATTAATCTGGTAAGTCGTGTATAGCTGCACATCGGTAAACGAAGGCTTATACTGTCCTTGTGTTTCCAGCGCGTTCAAAAGATACTGGTTGGACTTCTGGCGCACGCCGAGTAAAAAAGTGAAGCGTTCGTTGTCTGAGGCGCCTTCAACGTGAGCCGTTGCGCCAAGGAGACTCAGATTCACGCTGCCGCCAAATTTCTTGGGCTTTTTGTATTGGATGTCGAGTACCGATGACATTTTATCACCGTATTTGGCTTCAAATCCACCCGAAGAAAATTGTACATTCGACGTAAGATCAGAATTTACAAAACTCAACCCTTCCTGCTGTCCGCTGCGTGTCAGAAAGGGTCGGTAAACCTCAATATCATTTACATAAACCAAATTTTCATCGAAGTTGCCGCCTCGTACCGAGTATTGCGAGCTCAATTCATTGTTGGAATACACGCCGAGACTGGCTCGTTTTACAAGTTCTTCAATGCCGCTTCCCGAAACGGACGGAATATAATCTGCATCTTTTGGATTGATGCGCGTAATACCAACCTGTTCATTTTTCTCAATAAACTCAAACGGCTTGATTTCTTTGATATCTTCATTCAGAACCATGTCGCGCTTTCTGCGTTCGCCCGGTCTGAGTGTCATCACCACTGTATCTGTTTTGTAGGCAATAAAGGAATAAATGAGCAGAATGGGTTTGCCCGCCGGAACTGAAAGCTCGTAATAACCGGATTTATCGGTTCGGCTGCCGCTGGGAAGTCCGGCAATAGAAATATTTACCAGTTCAACAGCCGTTTTTTTAGTGTCGGTAACATGCCCGTAAACAACTGCTTTTTCCTGAGCCTGGCTGACAAAAACCATCATCACCGGCAACAGGGTTGCCAGTATTGTCAGGAAACTCAAGGGTTTCAGTAATTTCATTCCCGAATCAGTCTTTGTCTTTTTTTGATTTGAATTTTCCTTCCTTCCATGCCTTAATAAACTTAGCCCATGCAAAGGGGTTCAAAAGGTTATTCGGTGGAAGCTGCCCCGCGTAATAGTATTTACTCGTTGTCTTCTCAATGAAGTTTCTGTAATTCATGGCGCCGTCCATTTTCCAGTCCTCATTAATAATGAGTCGTTCAATGACCTCAACATTTTTACGCGCTCGCTCCATATCGTCATCGGGAATGTTGAGATTAACGAATGCCTGCTTGAATTGCTCATATGTAGGCCAGGGATAAATCACGGTTTCATTCATTATAAGGGTATCGGGCCGCATTACCTGAATAAGTGAATAGCGGTCTTTTGCAAGCGTATCGGGAATGGTATAAAATACGGTCTTATATCCCATGGATGAAAAAACAACCTCGTCGCCTTTGCGTGCAACAAAACTGAAGAAACCAAAAAAATCGCTGATGGTGCCGTGGTAGTTTTGTTTAACAAGAATACTTACAAAAGGGATTGGCTTTAGACTGTCGGCTGTAACCACAACGCCCGAAAACTGCACCAGAGTGGTGTCTTTTTGCTGTGCCTTCGCTATAGGGATGCTCAGCAATGTGAGAAATAGTAAGAGTAATAATGTGTGTCGCCTCATTTTAACATTCATTTCCGATAGCTGCCTGATTAATCTTCTGAAAGCAATACCTTAAACGGCGTTAAATTAAATTTATTGCCTATGCGAAAATAGCAGTAAAATCGGTTTCCGGGATAAAAAAAATGCTGTTACCGCCAAAGTAACAGCATTCAATATTATAGAGAATAATGTCTTATTTGATGTAGCCTTTTTGAAATGCTTCTTTCAGACATACATTTAAACCCTTTTTGTCAATGTTACGAATCCCGGAAGTTGATACTTTCAGCGTAATCCATAATTTTTCCTCAGGTAGCCAGAACTTTTTTGTCTGAAGATTAGGAATAAACCTTCTTTTTGTCTTTATGTTTGAATGCGATACATTGTTTCCTACAATGACTCTTTTACCTGTTATCTGACAAATCCTTGACATTTCCGTAAGTTTTAAAGATAAATACTGTTTCCACAATCGGGGTGCAAATTTCGCAATTTTTTTTTAATATAGCAAAATAAGGTTTAAAAAATCTTAATGATGTTCTTTCTCAATAAGTTAAGTGCATATAAAGAAGCCCGACTGATGTTTCTGCCCCTGTTATCGCCAAATTGAACCCGTATTGCAATGGTTTCTTCGGGTCCGGCAACGGCAATCCAGGTGGTGCCAACCGGTTTTCCTTCTGTTGCGCCTGAAGGTCCTGCAATACCTGAGGTTGCAACTGCAAAATCCGTTTTAAACAACTGCTTCACACCTTCAGCCATTTGCATTACAACAGCTTCGCTCACAGCCCCTTGCTCAATAATGGTATCTTCCTGAACGCCCAAAATTCCGGTCTTGACAGCATTATCATAGGCAACCACTGAGCCTGTGAAATACGCTGAGCTGCCCGGAACCGAAGTGATAAGATGCGCAATGCGACCTCCGGTGCAGCTTTCGGCAGTAGCCACCGTCATATTCCTCTTCAGAAGCAACTTTCCGATGATTGACTGCAGGGTGTCGCCATCGTATCCGAATATCAGCTCCGGAATAATTTTCTGAAGTTTTTCAATGTGTTGACTGATGCCGTCTTCTAAAAATTTCTTGTCTGTTCCGCTGGCTGTGAGCCTCAGTTTAACAATGCCCGCATCGGGCAACCATGCGAGTTTAATATGCTGTGGCAGCGATGATTCCCATTCGCTCAGGCGCTCAGAAAGAAATGATTCGCCCATGCCCATCGTCAGCACGGTTCTATATATAATATGTATGCCGCCCGCGCGTTTTTTGAGTTGTGGAATAATTTGTTCTTCCAGCATTTTTTTCATTTCAAAAGGAACGCCCGGCATAAAAAAGAAGTCTTTATCTCCTTTTGAAAACCACATTCCGGGTGCTGTTCCCACTTCGTTGCGAAGTGCCGTGGAGGCAGAAGGTATATCTGCCTGCTTCCGGTTCAGTTCGGTTAACCCGAGATCGCGCCCGGCAAAAATTCTTGTGATATCGGCAAGTGCCGTCGTATCTGTTTTTATGCCACAGTTAAAATAGGTGCAGAGTGCATCCCGTGTAATATCGTCTTTGGTAGGTCCGAGTCCGCCCGTGCAAATGATTACATCTCCATGATTTGAAGCAATATCAAGTGTTTCAAGAATATCGGCTTTATTGTCGGCAATGGTATATACCTGACGAACCTGTATTCCAACGGCTGTGAGTTCGGCTGAAATATGGGAGGCGTTGGTATTCTGAACCTGCCCGATGAGCAATTCGTCGCCAATACTGATTATGATTGCTTCCATAATACGAAGAGAAATTCGGACGCGAAGATAATTAATACCTGCGTAATCGCCCGAAAGTGTAAGCAAATACTAAAATTAACGCCAGGACAGTTCCCCGGTTTCTTTTGGAACGATTGACATTACCGGCACATCTGAATTGCGGATAATTTCGGTAGCTTCCGAATTTACAAAGAAGGGCACCAAAGATGTTTCCTGCTGTGTCATAATCATGATAAGATCAACATCGCCGGCTTGATTGGCATAATTGAGAATCATCGGTATGGTGTCTGATTCTTTATGGGCTTCAACCACTTCTACGCTGCACTTGATGTTGCGGTCTTCAATGAACTTCTGAACCTGCGACATCTGAGCATTCAGTTGGGTTACAATTGCTTTGTGGTTCGCCGACCAAAGGATAGATATCACTTTAATGGTTGAACCGAAAAGTTTTGCCATTTCAACGGCCCAACTTACTTTTTGACGGCTTTCCTGGGTAAGGTCTATAGGTACAAGGATAGAACGGCAGCCATCATAATGGTGTTTGCCGTTAATGGTCATTACCGGGCATTTGGCGTTGCGGATGACGCGACTGGTGTTAGCGCCTACCGATTTTTTATCGGATTCTTTGGCGTGTGCACCACTCGAGGTTCCCATCACTATAAATTTGGCTCCGATCATCTCGGCTACTTCTACAATTTTATGATGAACGCGTCCCTTGGCAACCATAGTGCGAATGGTCAGACCTGTTTCTTTTGCCGTTTTTTCTGCAAAATCGGCCAACTCAATTTCAATTTTGTTGACCATTTCTTCGCCCTGGTCAGACGAAAATAATTTGCTGAAGATACCCGAATCCTCATGCACGTAAAGTAGTGTGATATCGAGGTTTGAGAGTCTTGCAATGTTGTATGACTGCGACAGTGCAATCACCGATTGTTCCCTGAAATCGAAGGGAATCAAAATATTTTTAAAAGATTCCATTTCATTTAATATTTTTGTGGTTCTTTGTGAGGCTCACAAATGTAGTATATTTAAATACCAAAAGCAATGAAAAAAATATTTGAAGAATCTGAACTTATTCTGAACGCGGAAGGCGCCATTTATCATCTTGGCTGTAAACCGGGCGAAATTGCTGAAAATATTATTGTTGTCGGCGACCCAAAACGTGTAAATACCGTTTCCAAATTTTTTGACACGATTGATTTTAAACAGGAAAACCGTGAACTTGTTACACATACGGGAACACTCAACGGCAAAAGGATTACTGCCCTTTCTACGGGAATGGGTCCTGATAATATTGATATCGTTATAAATGAGCTTGATGCGCTTTTCAATATTGACCTGAAAGAGCGTGTTGTAAAAGATAAATTGACGTCATTAAACATTGTTCGTCTTGGCACTTCAGGTTCGCTTCAGCCTGATATTCCTATTGATTCATTCTGTATGGCCACTCATGGCCTGGGTATAGACGGTGTGCTGAATTTTTATGCCACTCCTAAAGGTTTTATTGACGATGAACTTACCGATGCTTTCATCAAACATACTTCATGGCCGGCTGATCTTGCAAAACCATATATTGTAAAAGGTTCTGAGAAACTTGCCAAGCAGATCGGCGAAGGATTCTACAGCGGTATCACGGCTACAGCTGCCGGTTTCTTTGGTCCTCAGGGCCGCGAGCTCCGTCTGGGTCTGGCATATCCTCAATTCAACAGTCTTTTTGAATCATTCAACCATAAAGGCATAAAAATATCAAACTTTGAGATGGAAACATCTGCATTGTACGGTCTTGGCGGAATGATGGGACACAATATGCTAACCGTTTGTGTAATCATTGCGAACCGTATCAAGCGCGAATACAGCAAGGATTACAAACCACTGATGGAAAAGCTTGTTCACACAGTTCTGGAGCGCCTTACGGCATAAATAGAATTATTAATTAATAATTTGACAATTAGTAATTAATAACAGCTTGTATAAAGAGCTAACTCTTGTGGGTTAGCTCTTTGTTTAGGGAAAACGCCCACTCTGCTTCTTTGCACCTTTGCGTGAAATCAGTTAACAATACAACGCAAGGGTTGAATTTTCTCTGTGTAACTCCGTGAAAACTCTGTGTTTCTCCGTGTTCTGTCTTTAAAATTTCACAGAGGTACACAGAGTGCCACAGAGTTATATTTTCAAGTCTTGACTCGCATTAGCAATTATCAGGGACGCGTTCATCTTTTCTTTGCGTCTTTGCGCCTTTGCGTGAAATCAGTTAACAATACAACGCAAGGGTTGAATTTTCTCTGTGTAACTCCGTGAAAACTCTGTGTTTCTCCGTGTTCTGTCTTTAAAATTTCACAGAGGTACACAGAGTGCCACAGAGTTATATTTTCAATTCTTGACTCGCGTTAGCAATTATCAGGGACGCTTTCATCTTTTCTTTGCGTCTTTGCGCCTTAGCGTGAAAAAAATTTCGTTAGCTAAATCTGCAACTTTTTCGCCTAAAGGTCAGTTTTAATTTCATTAATTTAAATTAACGAACATTAACGTTAAGTATTTTGAGGAAAATACTTTTCGTATCAGTAGAAAAATGTCGTCAAAAACACGTAAAATTAACGTATATTAACACATATTAATTCAAAATAACGAATAAATATTGCGAATCGCTTAAATCGCACTTTGTTATGTGATTAATATGCATTTGTGTTAACGCATAATATTTGCAAAAATCATATAATCAAATAATAACCAATAATACAGAATAAGTGTATTAGCTGATAATTACTATGAAATAATGAAATTTCTGAAAAATATAGAGGAGCGGGGATTTGTGACCCGGGGACGATTGATTTAACTCGTTTTTTCCGGAAGGAATCGCCGGTTGACACCTGTATAAGTTCAATGCCGCGTTTAACACTTTTCGGACAAGTTCAACAATTCAACAATTCAACAATATTGCTTTAAAACCTGAATTCTGCGAATTATTAATTCTTCACTATTAGTTATTAGTTCTTCACTATCCGTTATTAACTCTTAGTTTTATATTCTTCACTATTACCGCGTCTTATAGTAATAGTCGATACGGTCGAGGGGTTTCAGTGCTTTATCGAACCATACCTCGGAAGCGAGGAGCCCAAAATCATTATAGGTGTATTTTGTGATGTTCGTTGAACCGTCCTGTGGGTTATTTTCCTGCAGTCTGATGAGACGTCCTTTGGAATTATATTCATATAAATACTCCAGATAGGTTTGTCCGAATTTGGAAACGTACTCTTCGTGTACAAGATTGCCATTTTTATCGTAGCTGTATTTTATTTCATCTCCGGCCACACCGTCTTTATCTTCTTCATTTGTCAGGATGAGGCGGTTTTGCTTGTCATATTTGTAATTTGTAGAGAAAATGGCGCTTCCGTCTGCTCTTTTTTCTTTCTGCGCCATTAGTAATCCATTATTGTTACAATCATATTCCACCTGCTTTAAAATATGATTCAGAGTATCGGTAATTGTTTCAAGCAGAAGTATCCCGACAATAGAATAGCTGTATGTGCGGTAATACACGCTGAATTTTGCACCGGGATCAGTCACTTTTTCCTTTTCAAGCTTTCCGCTCTTTGAATAATAGTACTGCGTACTGCTGATGATTTTTCCTTTATCATTGCCGAAGGATTCATAAATAATACGGTCGCTGCTGTCGTACTGATAGGTGTATACTGTGTTCATCCCGCCATCAAGGTTATGCCGTGTTTCAAGCAGGGGATTCCCGTTTTTATCGAAGGTGAGTTCGTTTGACAGGGAGCCGGGTTCCTGATATACACCATCGTTACAGCTTACACTGTACACTTCGCAGGATACAATATCTGCAGCACTGATGAGCTTTTTATGTCTGAGACGTTCGTCTTCGTCGCGTTGACGGGCACCACCCGAATACTGGCAAAATGCCGTAACGGTTGTTGTTATGAAAAAAAGTATAAAAAGAAAATTTTTATTGACCATCATCATTCGGTTATCAGTAAATAATAGATGCGCCGCAAAGTAACAAAATTATCATGGCATTGAGCAAACATAATGATTTGTGGTTTAATTTTACGCGATGAAATTTTCGCTTTTCAAAAAAAATACAAATACACCTGATTCTTTTACCAATAAATCAGGAAGCGAATTCGCGAAAGACAGTCAAAGAGCATTTTCAAGTTTTGTTCTTACCATTGTTTCGGCATTGATAACACTTCCCTTGTTTATTCTGGTTTATCGCTATGTGCCCGACATTATTATTCCCATTGGTAAAGGAATGCGGATAGACCACGTTCTTACCTTCGCTCTGATTTTTATAATCATACGACTATTGGTGCATTTTATTCAATATTTTTTGTACGCGGCGCTCGTGGTTATGATAGTTGTGATGTGTGTGGGACAGATTGCAGGCAGATTCGGGTTTACGCATATGTACTATGCCTATGTTGACCTGGTAACTTATGTAGGTGCCCATAATGTTGATCTTCCGTTTTTCGACACCACGAAAACAAATATTAAAAATGGTGCCCAAATACGGGCTGCGATTGATTATGAGAATCCTGTAGTTCGCGATTTTGCAGTGGCTGCTTCTACAAAATATTTTTCAAAAGCCGATTATGATTACCGTTTCGAAAAGATTGTGCGGTATTTTTCTGTTTTCAAGGTATTGAGTACATGGACGTATGTGGACGATCCGCGCGGTGAAGATTATTATGCCAAGGCGAGTGAATCGGTAAAGCTGATGTCGGGCGATTGCGACGATTATGCCATACTGATGGCGGCCTGCATCAAGGCAACGGGCGGTACTGTGAGGCTGGTACGCACTGCAAATCACCTGTATCCTGAAGTTAGAACCGGCACTATGAAAGACCTGCCGGAACTTGTTGGTCTGATAAAAAGAACCCTGTTTTTGAAGGAGGCACTTGGTGAAAAGATTTATTACCATAGTGATAAATGGGACAATGTGTGGATGAATTTTGATTATACGAATATTTTTCCCGGAGGAAAATTCATGAGTACCGAAATCATTGGAATCATGGAAATTTAAGTAAGCCGTTTCATTGAAGAATCAGTTACAATAGTGAGTGCATAATGTTAGAGGAAAGAATTGTATTAATTTAGCCAAAGAAATTTTACTGCAAATGAGAAAAGTCTTGTGTATCGGCGAAGCCGTTTATGATATCATTTTTAAGAATGAACAACCTGTGGAAGCCAGACCGGGCGGCGCCATGCTGAATACATCGATATCACTGGGCCGGCTTAATGTACCGGTAAGTTTTTCGGGCGATTTTGCAAACGACCATGTGGGTCGGATAATACTCAATTATCTTCGCAATAATAACGTGAATACGCGTTATGTGAGCATGTATGAGAACGCCCGCTCACGCATTGCTCTTGCATTTCTGGATAAACAAAACAATGCCGATTATGCCTTTTACAAACTGCGAACCGATCAGGCATTGGTGTTAAATGTGCCCGATATAAAGCAGGACGACATCGTTATTTTCGGCTCTTATTTCGGTATCAAACCTGAAATTCGGGAGCAGCTGAAAGCCTTTCTGGAAAAGGCGCGCAACAATAAAGCTATATTAATCTACGATCCAAACTTCAGGCCGGCGCATTTGCATTTGTTACGCACGGTTCGTCCGTTCATTGAAGAGAATATTGCGGTATCGAATATTGTAAAAGGCTCTGATGAGGATTTTATGAATATTTACGGAACTGCCGACAGCAGCGAAACATACAAATTGCTGGAGCCGATTGGCTGTAGAAATTTTATTTACACAGCCAATTCAAAAGGTGTTGATTTGCGCAGCAGCGAGCTTACAAAACATTATCCTTCCAATGAGCTGGTACCGGTAAGCACTGTAGGGGCGGGCGATTCGTTTAATGCGGGACTTGTTTATGCATTGCTTGAAAACAATATTCTGTATGCTGATATTGACAACATTCAGCCTGAAATCTGGGATAAAATTATTGCGACTTCCATAGATTTTGCATCGCATGTGTGCATGATTTACGACAATTACATTACGGAAGAATTCGCAAAAAATTATATCAATAACGATTAGGGAAATCAATACTGACTTCTGCCATGACTAACGCTACAGTCAATACCTGATATAGGTGGGATATGACGTTTGTGGATTTTACCGTCTTTCTCGTATCGCACCCAATAGCCCATTTCAAAAGTGTAACATCCGATAATAAACTTCATGTGTCCGTATTCAAATGCGAAGCAGTTATAGAAACTGTTCCATTCATAATGATCGGCAATCCAGATAGAATAAACGACCATATTTTTGAAAGGCTCAAATTTCATATTTTGCTTCTCGAAACATACTTGGGTAGTTGTTCTGTTATCGGCTGCATATAGTGCTTGGATGTCAGAATTTAAATTGCCAAAATACTTTCCGGGGGAATGGAATTTTGAAATCTGACCTTTCGGCAGTTCACTTTTGTTTACGCTGCCCAAGCCCGATTGTACTTCTTGTCGTTTAGTAACAGAAGCACGGTTGCCATAATTTTGTGAAGAAGTTCGGTAATTATGATTTGGGATTTTTACAGTTTGGTTATTGCTCAATTGTTTATTCGCGATTGTATAATTGGACTTTTGTGTTATTGCTGTATTACCATGTCCGATTTGACCGAGGGCAACGACTGAAATACATAGAATAACGATGAATAAACTGAATATTTTTTTCATTTTTTTTGGAATTTGAAGGTTGATTTATTTGTTGTAAGTGAGTCGCAACTCACCCAAAATCATGCCATTATAATTTTATTATTTTTTGTGTAAGGACTTTATTTTCTGTTGCCATTTGAATCAAGTACAGGTCGGGTGGCAGGTCGCGGATATCGATTACGTTGATCTGATTTGAACATGTTGCTTTTAACACTATTTGGCCAATTGAATTATAGAAAATAATCATGGCTTCTTTGATGTCACCCATTGCCACATTCACAATGTCTGAAGCAGGGTTAGGAAACAACTGTATCCCTTCATTCTTCTTGTTTTCATTTAAACTGCTTGCAAGGGTATCACAAAGGCAGCGGACGGAAAGGCCGGTGGGTTTAAAATAGAACCAACGTTGAGCAATTCCATTGTTATAGGCAAACTCACGTTTCCATGCGAAATCTGCATTTGTATCCGTGGATGCCCAGAATAAGCCATACCCCTTTTTTAGTTCAAAGCTGCCATTGTATGAACGATACCCCCCGGGACCGGCAGAAAAACCATAATCATCCGTGGCATTTGTATTTGGGTCAATCCAATATTCAGTACCTATCGCTTTGAGTTTACCTCCGGCAATGCTATCTCCCCCCGCAAAGCCTGTCAGTACGGTCCATTCTGCATCGGTGGGGACATGCCAACCGTCAGGGCATAGACCACGACTGTCACTTACGGCTCTCCAGTTATACAAGAAACCATAAACGTCAACATTCACTGTGTCATTGTCATAAATGCAGTATGCTCCTATTGGGGCGCCCCATTGTGCTGCAACAGTAACATTCGGAATTGAATCGCCATTGTTGTAATGCGAAACCTTGAGATTTTCTTTCGTCCAAACCTGATTACCGATTGTAACTTTGTGGTAGATGTTGCCATCAATGTCTGTTATAGTCTGTGCAATGCACGGCATTACAGTAATAAAAAATAGACAAACTGATAAAATTTTACTTTTCATAATATTTGTATAATAAACAAAAATAATAATGCGGGAGATGCATTGCAACATCCCCCGCCTAAAAGCACTATTTATTTTTTATTGTAAGCATATTTAACTCCGAACCATCTTTCTCATGATTGATTTGATTTTTGATTAATAAATAATTTTTTATTTCAAATCAAAAATAATCATGAAAAGCCTTTAAAAACAGGACTTATAACACAAAAATAAATCTATATATATTTAGAAATTGATTGGTCTTGCAATTTAGTCGTCTGAACGAAAAATTGAGTGAACCCGTCTATAATGAGAAGAAATAATATGTGTCAATAATTCGACGAAATTATTACGATAGTGAAGCGATTTTTTTTAAAATATTGAAAAATATTAGATTTCAGAAAAAGTTTTTTGCTGCTAAAAAATGTGTTTTACCGAGAACGCCATTTCCTCATCAAATGGCCTCAGTGCGTTGATGAGCATCACACTTTTGCAGGATTTCAAATCGCCGACCGTAATATTTTTACCGTGTATGAAACCCTTGTCTAACAAGTATTGACGCATAGTACCCTGTAAAAGAGGTTCGGCAGGAGTGAACCAGGTGGTATCTTTTAATAACAGCACGTTTGCAATAGAAGTGTCTGTTATCATTCCGTTGCGGATAATCAGAATATCGTCGCACAATCCGCGCCGGGCGTACAGATTTTCAATTTTACTCCGGTCGGCATATTTGTGGGTGTAATCAATATTGCCGTCGTCAACAATTTTCAAACTGCTTATTTTTCGCGGCGTATAGCGCAAAAATTCAATTTTCTCAATAGCTGTTGTGTATACAATACGGCATCTGTATATGCCCTCCGAATATTGAGCGGGAATTGAAATGGTTTCTAAAATATCTGTATTGACAGGGCTTCCGAATAGTTCACTCGAAGAATACTGCATCCTTTTCAGATGATATCCGGGATGGCACATTGTGCCATACTCAACCCTGATTGTTTCAAGCAATTGGCACATACACTTTGTTTATCATTTCTTCATATTCTGAACGCGCATCACTATAGATGGTAATGCCACCGCCACTTTTATAATAGAGCTGTCCGTTTTCATTTTCAATGAAGCGTATCATAACGCCGCTGTCGAGGCTTATGCCATCAAAGTAACCGAAAACTCCGGTATAAAAACCACGTTCATAATTTTCGGCTTCAGCAATAATTTCCAGTGTTTTTTCTTTGGGCGCGCCGGTTACAGAACCTGCAGGCAGCAAGGAATTCATAATATCACCAATATGGCAGTTCCAGTTATCATCAACTTCACCGCATATTTCAGAGCTCACCTGCAAAAGATTTTTTTGATTGGTGCTTATACGATCGATAAATCGGAAACGCGGAACATGAACGTTTTTTGACACCATACTCAGGTCATTCCTGATTAAATCAACAATAGTGTAATGCTCTGCCGTTTCTTTTTTATCATTCAGAATAATGGATGCTGCGTTTGGGATATCCGCGTCAATGGTGCCTTTCATCGGGAATGAGTGAATATGTCCATTCTCAATTTTTACAAATGATTCCGGTGAGAAGCATACAAATTGATTGGTGTGTAATAAACAGTACAGTGCCGACGAATTATAGAATATTTCTGAAATTGACAGCGATGTCTTGATGGGCGTTTTTGCCGTGAGATTCACCAGATAGCTGTTGCCGTAGCACAAATGTGACATCACTTTTTCGTAGGCTGTTTGATATTCATGAAATGAAACCGGGTATGTGCTGAAATTACTACTTTTGGAAATGGGAAGCGGCTGACGCTGGCAATTGGTATGCGTGTTGATTTTATAGAAAATACCTGCTGCCGAGGCCTCTGACGGGGTAAGAACAAATGATCTGTTTGTACGCCCGTAATCTATGGCGAACATAAAGACCTGGCGGGCTGCGCCCAACTGATTCATTTGTTGAAAAATGCTGTTCACCGGAATAATCTGTTAAGGTTGCAAAATTATGATTTAATCGGCTGTTTGATAAATATTTTTATGACGCTTCTTATTCTGGATAATCACGATTCTTTTACATATAATCTTGTTCAGTTGGTTGAACAGTGCGGATGCCATGATATTATAGTAAGCAAAACATCCGAATTTGATTACTCCACATTTTTTGATGCCGCTATTATTTCTCCGGGTCCCGGACTGCCTGAAGAAACCCCGGATTTGATGAAATTTATATCGCATTATCATAAGACGAAAAAAATGTTGGGAATTTGTCTGGGGCATCAGGCTATTGCCGGTTTTTTCGGTGCCCGGCTAAAGCGTATGGAACTTCCGGCACATGGTATTGCTACCGAAATCAAATGTGAATCCGGCGATGTGCTGTTTGACGGAGTGCCGGATTATTTTGAAGCAGGCCGCTACCATTCATGGTTGGTGGACGCTGACAATTTACCGCTGTGTTTTTCGGTAATAGCGACAAGCAATAATCATGAAATAATGGGTATTCGGCACAAAGAATACGATATTGCCGGTTTGCAGTTTCATCCGGAATCCATTATAACTGCCTGTGGGAAACGTATTATCAGTAATTTTTGTTTATCGGTATTATCGGGTAAACAGCAATGAAAGCATATATCCTGTTGGCGGCTTCTGGCAGCGTGGCGGAATAACCGGATTTCTGAGAAGCCAATCGACAGCATCAATTTATGCTATCCTCCAAGTTGCTAATGTATTAGAAATATGTTAAAAGATTTGCATCCGGAACTTTTTTTAGTATCTTTAGCCCATTATTAGGAAAAAGAATCAACCCACTTATAAATTTAATTCTGGAAAATGATGAAAAATTATCTTAGAATTTTCGGGCTTTTGGTAGCGATAACAGTTGTCTTTACCGCCTGCAAAAAGGAAAGCACAACTCCTGCGAGTACAGGAACACCCACACCTGTTTCTCCGGCTTATTCACATGTTGGTCTGGGCGATTCGAATGGTGTTCCCAGTGGGACTTTCATCAGCCTTCCTTCATACATCAGTGTTGTAGGGAATATTGTGGCTGCAGCTCCCGGTGGAAAATCAGGGTCAGTACCTTTCAAACCGTATGCCACCAATAACTATATCGCTTCTGATAAAGGTGAATACGCACCACTTGGCGCCGGTATCATAGGTATCAACATTGCGTTTAAAAACAGTTTGAATTCACCTACTTCTTTTACACTCCCTGCCGGTCTTCTCTTTATTGATGATACTATCAGTACGGATGATACCACTAGAATTCCGCAGCATTGTTTTATGCTGAAGAATGTACAGGTAAATCTTGGAGCAGGAGAAACTGTAAAAGTTCAGGTGCTGACCTATTGCTCAAATCATCACTTCAGCTCACCTTTTGGTCTGAATTATCAATTTGGTCCGGTTAGCAATTATCCGGGATTGGTTGAGTTGACAAGCATCATGAAGGATAAGCAGCATCCTGTTGGGCAGGAATGGCGCATGCAGACCTGTGTTTGGGATATTACCAACGAATCAGGACTTACAACGGATGACCGGGCATTTTTAAATTCATTGCCATAAATCATTGTTAAGAAATTATTTTATAACGGCTGCCCGAAACGGTGGCCGTTTTTTATAACGCAGTAATCAGTTTATTTGATGGTTCTATCAAAATGTAAATAGAATAATGAAAGTACTGTTTCATTTTATTGTAAAAACATTTTTGGTCGCAGCCGCGATTATTGGATGTTCTTCATTGACCTTCGCCCAATGGAGTGTGCCGATAAATCTTTCGCCCGGAGCGGTTTCAGCCATATTAAATGAGAGTATGGGCTCCTGTATCGGAGTAAGTAACGATACGCTGCATGTAATATGGGCTGACAGGTTCAATTCAAAAACCGGAGCAATCTACTATACGCGTTCAGTTGACACCGGTCTGACGTGGAGTGCGCCTGTTTCAATAACATCCTTAACAGGCAACGCATATAATCCTGCAATAGCTGTCAATGGTAAGAACATTCATGTTGTATGGCGTGTAATAGACACAATAACCCAGCACCGGACTTCATGGTACAGGCATTCACCTGACGGCGGAAATACGTGGGGAGCTGCTATTGCTCTTGATACATCCGTGGCCGATTGGCCTGCTGTTGCTGTTTCGGGAAATATTGTTTATGTTGTAAATGATATTGTAACTTCTCAAACTCCTTATAATACAGAAATATTTTTTCTTAAATCCACAGATAATGGTATTACATGGAGTACACACCAACAACTCACCTATGCCACAGGTAGGTCGGAAGATGAAGCGATTAGTGCCCGGGGTAACAAGATTCACATGTCGTGGAATGATAACAGAACCGGGCAGATGCAAATATATTACAAAGAGTCTTCTGATTACGGTGTAAGCTGGGGACCTGATGTGGCCATAGTGCCGCCTTTTGATTACGGTACCATGGTAAGTGTAGACGGCGCAAATGTTGATGTTCCCTGTGCCGGTGCGGCTTCGGGACATTATCAGATTTATCTTGTGCAGTCTGCCGATTCAGGTGTAAGCTGGGGCCCGGCCGTAAATCTTACGAACGACCCTGCCAATACATATTATTACCCTTTCCTGACAAGAGATGGTGCTGACCTGCATTTGACGTATGTAAAATCGGGCGTTGGAGGACAATACTTACATTCAGCCAATGGCGGAATCAGCTGGAGTCTTCCTTATAATTTGGGTAATAGCCAAATTACTCCTTTTGTTGCCTATACAAGTTGCGCAGTACATATAATACTTCCCGACTCCGGTCGGATAAAATATTTTCGCAATCCCACCGGAAATGAGGGCAGTCATTGCAACCTGACAGGAATATCTTCAAATTCTGAAACCAATCTTGTAAAAGTTTATCCGAATCCATTTGAAGGGCAAGCTACAATTGAAATTTTGGGTGCTGAAAATATTGAACAAGCCGTGCTAAAAATCTATAATATGTTAGGCGGGGAAATTTTATTTTCAAAATTCGGGAATCAAAGAAAACTCATCGTAAACAGTGATAAGCTAGGCAATGGTATGTATATTTATATTGTATCAGAGAAAGACAAAGTGATTGCAAGAGGAACGTTTATTGTGAAATAGGAATGGTAGTATTGATTGGCGCAATAAAATATGAGAAGTGTCAATTAATTTCGGAAGCACACCCTCGGTTCATCAATAATACTTTTTTTCTATGCTTGTTATATTAGTAATTTATGCAACAAAGAAAACTCTGCGACCTGGAATTTCACGGTAACCAATTTCTATTTTTAGATAGTAACACGTTTATTAAACCCGGAATTATTCTTGCAAAATCGGTGTATTTAACGTAGGTTTGTTCACATAAAATCCTTTCGATTATGTTCAGACTTCGAATTGTCCTCATTTTTTGCTTTTTTGCAGCAGCAAGTAGTATTCTGACTTCCTGTAAAAAAGGAGATGGAGATCCATTCTTCTCAATTTACAGTCGGTCGGCCAGACTGTGCGGTGAATGGAAAATTTCTAATTATACACAGACGGTAAAATCGGGGAATAAGGCCTGGATAACAGATATAAACGGCGATAAAAAAACATATACAACCCAGGTTGATACCACTATGATGGTTCTTGTTCCGGCTCCGCATGATACTACTTTTAAAATGGAATCTAAACACACATGGACAGGAAGCACCGAATTCACCTATGTGAAAGACGGTACCTATGATATCCTCGAAAATTATAAGGATGACAGTACTTCTATGGCATGGACTGCGGAAGAAAAGGGACGGTGGTATTTTCTTTCTGCGAATAAGGATTCCGGTTTTAAGAATAAAGAACTTCTGGGAATGCAGCCCGTATCTTATGTTTATAACCCCGACGCAGGGTCATCATCAAGCACGCATTACATGGGAAACAGTGCCTCCGGTGTTGTTGAGATATATGAGTTAAAGAATAAGGAAATCATTTTTAAGACAAATACTGAAGAAACAATTAACAGTGTTGTCGTGTCTACCACTATGGAAATGACATTACTGCCCCGCTGATTTTTTTCTTCTTACGAAAACAAATAATTATCAATAAACTTGTATAGTTCTGAAAATTTGACTATATTTGTAGTTAATCAGGTGAACCAAAACAAATTAATATAACGCTTATGAAAGCAAGAGTTCCTGTTTATATGGTCATGGTTCTTGCCGGTCTGATGATTGTCAGTGCCTGTAAGAAAGAAAAAGCACCAACAGCGATTGACGAAACCATTAATCCGGTTACTCCGGGTTATACTCATGCCGGTTTGGGCGAATATAGCGGCGTTCCCTCGGGTACGTTTATTATTCTTCCCGAAAACATTTCTATTGTAGGTCAGATCCGGGGCGGCATGCAAAAAGGCAATGGCACACTTGTCAAAGGCAAGCCTGGTGGCGCACCTTATATGATGTTTGATGAAAAAGACACTTACCTGCCAGTTGGAACCGGCACTTATGTGAATCTTTTTGTGACATTTAAAAACAATGGCGCCAGTCCCGCTCATTTCACACTTCCTGCAGGACTGATTTTCTGTGACGATACCACGGGAGTGGGCGATACAACATCAATTCCGCAACACGGTTTCCTCCTTAAAAATGAAATTATTGACATTGCCGGCGGAGCTGAAGCTTCGTTTCAATTGAAAACATACTGTTTGAATTCGCATGGTACCCCAAGCAACTACGGTATCGTATATAACTTTGGTCCGGTAACTAATTATCCCGGTCTTGTTGAAATTGTAAGCATAATGAAATCGAAACAAGAACCGGTAGGTCATGAAGGTGAGATTCAGGGCATCATTTGGAATGTCACGAATGGCAACGGCCTTACAGCGCAGGATCGTGCTACACTGAATGCGTTACCGTAAATTTTCTGGAAAGCTTTGTCAGGCTGTCGGTTTCGACAGCCTTTTTTTTTATCCGGAATTTTTTTCGGCATCTGCATTATTAACATAATTTTCTTGAAAACTGATTTGCTTCCTGACATTGCCGTGCCGAATATTTTATATTTTTGCCGTTATTCATAACAATTATAAAATTAAACTTAATTTCATGAAAACAGGAAACCCGGCAGTGATCGGATTAGGCGGATTTGGTATGACCACGCTATTGTTGCAATTTCATAATATCGGCATTTGTGGCCTCGGTCCTGTGCTGGCAATGGGATTGATATTTGGAGGCCTGGCACAGATGATTGCCGGCTTTATGGAGCAGAAATCCGGAAACAATTTTGGCTCTGCCGCATTCACAGCCTATGGATCATTCTGGATTGGATTGGGCATTATCTGGCTGCTGAACTATTATGATATCTATAAATCGAGCGGTACGGATGTTGGCTATTATCTGGTTGCCTGGACGCTGCTCACAGCTATTTTCTGGGTAGGCTCGTTATACATTCATTCTGCCATGGCGATTGTGTTTACCTCGCTGCTGTTAGGTTTTATTTTACTTGATATCGGGCATTTCGGAAACCCAACTATGAATGTAGTGGCCGGATATGAACTTATATTCTGCGCCTTCTCGGCATGGTATCTGATGGCTTCCATTATTCTGAATGATTTATCAGGAAAGACGCTTTTAAAGGTTGGCAAACCCTGGCTGAAACCTAAGACGGCATAAGGTTCATTGTTTTTTTTGAAAAGGTTCTTCAGCGTTGAGGAACCTTTTTCATTTTCGACCCTGTTAGGGTGCTGTGATAAGTATCTCTCTGAGATACCCACCTTTCAGAACTTCGCTGGCCGTGATAAATGCAAGCGTTACTATCTTCTCGAAAAGTTCGGCATTAAGAGTTTCGGGAGTATCAGTAGGCAGATGAAGATGTGTGTAACTGTATTTTGAAACGAAATATAAGGTCGGAATACCGATGTTAAAAAATGGCGTTGCATCAGCTCCACCGCCGGACCATGTTTGTGCAACCATTTTTTTTGTGTATAAAGAATCATTTTTGTGTGCGATATCCCAAAGTACGGGTGATGATTTTCCGCTTCCTACCTGAATACTGTCGCCCGATCCAATACAATCGAGGTTGAACATAGCAACAATTTTTTCCAATGGAACCGGAAGGTTTTTTGCAAAAAATTCTGAACCATTCAAACCTTGCTCTTCGCTGGTAAAAAGCACAAAAATAATGGAGCGGGCCGGGCGTACATTTCCATTCACGAAAGCGCGTGCCAGTTGCAGCACGGCTGCCGATCCCGATGCATTATCATTCGCACCGGGATAATAAAGATTGTTGCCCTGCCTGCCCACATGGTCAAGGTGTGCGCCCAATACCAGATATTCGCTGCTTTGTACTGATGAGCTTCCTTTGAGCATACCAACCACATTCCATGACGTTCTCTGCGGATAATATTTCGATTCGACGTTTACATGTGCGGATATTTTAAGAGGCAGTCCGAACGGCTGTTTTAGTGAATCAATGCGTTGTTCAAGTTGTGATAAGCTGAAGGCTGTTCCTGCAAGAAATTCATTGGCAGTGGGTATGTCAATCTGCAATTGGGGAATATTTATTTCGTAAATTCCTTTTCCGTCCATCAGGCTGCCAATGGGCTTTTGCGGGTCTTTTACGTTTGGGACGGCAACAAATAAAACAGCAAGTGCTCCATGTTCAATGGCTTTCTTAGTTTTATAACGGGTAAGAACGTCGCTGTAATCCAATCCCTCAATTTTCCATGAAGGGTTTTGTTTGAAAACCATCACAATCTTTCCCTTAACATCTATTGGTGAATAATCGTCGTATCCCAGCGATGGTTCTGAAATGCCGTAACCGCAAAACACAACCTCGGCACTTACATCGCCGGAGCCTGTATTGGCGCGGCATGTGAATTCCGTTCCGTGGACAAAACTATTTATCATCCTGCTTCCTGATAGAATTTCCAGAACTGGAGTGCCGGTAATTTCGGTATATTCAACAGGCACTTCCTGCAGGTATCCATTATTTCCAAGGGGTGTTAATCCAAGTTTCTTGAATTCAGCGGACATATAGTCAACTGCTTTTTTGTATCCATCGCTTGCCGCTTGTCTGCCATCAAGTCCGGGCTGGCATAGAAATTTGACGGTTTCCGTTAACTGCGTCTGAGTTATATATTCTGCCCCTTTAATTGCAGGCTGTGCATGAAGTATTCCTGAAAAGGATGAAATCAGGATTCCGATAATCACGAATTGCAGTATTGCTTTTTTCATCTTTTTGGATATTATCATGTGTGAAAATAGAAAAGTTCAGAATCACTGCCGCACATTCTGAACTTTTCAAAACAATAAAGAGTTGTTAAGGTATTACAACCGGAAAATTGGAATTAAATTCCAGAAAATGCGGTTCTCCCATAATGTTTGAAAGAAAATCGTGATAAGGATTGGTGAACATAAAATCGTTGGCATTGTAATAGATTTCCGGCAATGGCATATTTCCTACCTGTCCCATATCAATTGAGCAAGTGTTGTACTCTTCGAGTTCCTGATGTTTCACCATTTTAGTCATAACAGGCATTTGTCCGTACTCTTCACGTAAAAGCAAATCTGCGACTTTATCGGCCAGTGTTTGTGTGAGGCGACGGTCGTAGCTTCTGCATTCGCCGGCACGAGCATAATAACCTGATATCTGAGCACGGGCTTCTATCTTTAATTTGTTCGAAATCTCACTGGCAATAACACCACTTATACCACCAAAACGAGGGTGTCCGTATTCATCAACTTCTGAGCTGGCATACACTACATCCACTTTTCCTTTTGCCTCATCAAACCAGCGGACGCCTTCTGAGACGGCGATAACGAGTGATTTTTTTGGTGAGCTGAGATATGCTTCTTTCACTTTTTCGAAGAAAAAATCTTTGCGCTCTTGGGTAATAGGGCATTCAGGTATTAGTGCCATTTGGGCACCACCATAAACAGTGCTTCCGGTAAGCCATCCGGCATCGCGCCCCATTACTTCGAGCACAATAATACGTGAATGTGATTCGGCAGTTGTGCGGATACGGTTGGTAAATTCCATCATCCCTTTGGCTGCAGATGGGAATCCGGGACATAGCACAGCTTCAATATCTTTACCCTGATAATTATGATTTGTGCGGGTACGAAGGTCGTTATCGATTGTTTTTGGAAAGCCGATTACGGGAATACCTTCTGTTTCATAAAGTCTTTTAGCCGCACCGTTGGTGTCATCGCCACCAATGGAAACAATGACGTCAATTTTATATCTTTCGATATTTCTCAATATCTGCGGTACGCGATTTTCCGGATTTTTCTTTGATGGGAATGGGTTTGTGCGACTAGAAAGAAGCGCTGTGCCACCATAAAATCCATCATATGGCTGATGTGTTAAGTCAATAATATCGCCATCACCCAGCAGACCTTTCCAGCCTTTACGTATCCCGTAAACTTTATAACCCAGCAATGATGCTCTGTTGCGAATGCTTTCAATGCTCGAGTTCAGCGCAGGCGTATCGCCACCGCCGGTGAGAATGGCAAGGGTTTTTCCTTTAAATAGCTTATGTTCGTTTTTCATAATTTGAAGTTAAATCAGTACAAATATAAATTTTCATTTGAATTCTAAAATAATTTTCTCTGCAAGTACCGAAGATAATTTAAGCTTCGATTCCTCCGTCCATCCTGCAATGTGCGGGCTCAGCACTACATTCTCTGAAGATGTCAAATATTGAAATGATTCCGGTAATGAAGTGAAATCCATGGTCTCAAATCCGGCTCCTTCAAATTCGATAACATCAAGAGCTGCACCTTTTACTTTGCCCGATTGGAGGCCATTTACGAGATCGGCAGTGTCGACAACCTTGCCGCGAGCTGTATTGATGAGGTATATGTTTTTTCTGAATGATTGAAGCCATGCTTCGCTTACAAGATATTTGGTCTCTTCTGTGAGGGGAACATGTAAACTTACGATGTCTGCTTTTTCAAAAACATCGGCCATGCACACTTCAGTAACAAATTCATTCGAGAAATTGTTTTTGTATTTATCATAGGCGATGACCTTTGCTTCAAAACCCCGCAAACGCTGCGCAAATGCACTTCCCATATTTCCATAACCAATAATGGCAACGGTTTTATTTTTAATCTCGTGTCCGCGGTTTTCTTCTCGAATCCATTTTCCTTCACGTACTTCGCGGTCGGATATATTCAGGCGGTTCAAAAGCATGAGCAACATACCGAGTGCATGTTCGCCTACAGCGTCGCGATTTCCTTCAGGCGAATTGAAACACTTGATTCCTCTGCTTTTTGCATATTCTACATCAATAGATTCCATTCCAGCCCCAATGCGGCCTATAAAATTCAGATTGGTAGCGGCATCTATAAAATCGCGGTCAAGTGTAAATCGACTGTTGACAATAATACCACAATAGTTGTGAATTATATGCTTGACTTCTGTTATGCTCATGCATGAGTGCATATCACAGCTGAATCCGGCTTTTTCAAGTGTCTGCTGTAATACGCAATGTGGTGTGCAAACAAACAATACTTTTTTTTTCTGCTGAGACATGTTATCAGATTGTAGTGCAAATTTAGTAAAAAGACCGATAACACCGAAGTGTGTATTATTGCCTGCAGCTAGACTTCTGATGCAAGCGGTCCCAGTATTTTCAGTGCTTGCGAAATGCCGCTGATATTCTTCATCGTGAGGATTAGTTTATTGTTTTGTTCTTTAATTCTGCAATACGATGGGTGTGACTGAATGTATTTAAGAACCGTTGTGAATGTGGGCGACTGGTAATAAGGCGACGCCTGATTGTATACAAAATATCCTGAGAATTGGTTGTTTCGCAAGACAATTTTTTCCATTCCTGCACGAGACGCAATCCATCGTAAACGCAGCGTATTCAACAGTTCTTCTGTTTGCGGTGGCATCGGTCCGAAGCGGTCGTCGAGCCTTGCAGCAAATTGTTGCAGGGCGCTTTCATCGCTTACGCTGTCGAGTTCCTTGTACAAAATGAGGCGTTCAGAAATATTCGAAATATACGAATCAGGGATGAGAATCTCGAGATCTGTTTCAATCAGGCAATCTTTTACAAAACGAGTATCCGGTTTCTCGTCATTAAAAAGATCTTTAAAATCGGTTTCTTTAAGTTCTGAAATTGCCTCATCAAGAATTTTATGATACATCTCAAATCCAATTTCCGAAATAAATCCGCTTTGTTCACCACCCAGAATATTCCCTGCGCCCCGGATATCAAGGTCGCGCATGGCGATGTTGAATCCGCTCCCAAGGTCGGAGAACTCCTCAATTGCCTTAAGCCGTTTACGAGCATCTTCAGTAAGAACGCTCAATGGTGGCGTGAGCAGATAGCAAAATGCTTTACGGTTCGAACGGCCAACTCGTCCTCTTAATTGATGCAAATCACTGAGGCCGTAGTTTTGTGCTTCGTTAATAAATATGGTATTAACATTCGGAATATCAAGTCCCGATTCAATGATAGTCGTAGAAACCAACACATCGTAATATCCTTCAATAAAGGCGAGCATCGTTTCTTCCAGCTTTTTCCCGTCCATTTGTCCGTGCCCTGTAATAACCTTTAATCCGGGACATAATTTACTGATAAGATCAGCCACATCCTGAATGTTCTGAACCCTGTTGTGCACAAAGAACACCTGACCGCCCCTCGATACTTCATGCATAATGGCTTCACGAATCATTTCTTCACTGAATGTGCGCAGTTCTGTTTGAACCGGATATCGGTTGGGTGGTGGTGTCGTTATTACCGAGAGGTCGCGTGCTCCCATCAATGAAAATTGCAATGTGCGCGGAATTGGGGTTGCCGTGAGCGTGAGTGTGTCTACGTTCACTTTCATCTTCCGTAGTTTTTCTTTTACCGCTACACCGAATTTTTGTTCTTCATCAATAATGAGCAGCCCAAGTTCTTTGAATTTAACATCCTGACTCACAATACGATGTGTGCCTATCAGGATATCTATTCTGCCGCTTTCAACCTGTTTCAGAATTTCTTTTTGCTCTTTGGCGCTTCGGAAGCGGTTGATGTATTCTACATTGCATGGAAACTCTTTCAACCGGTCGCTGAAGGTTTTGAAATGCTGTAATGCAAGTATAGTTGTTGGTACCAGAACTGCGACTTGCTTACTGTCGTTAACACTTTTAAATGCCGCGCGTATCGCCACTTCTGTTTTTCCAAAACCTACATCGCCACATATTAATCGGTCCATGGGGCATTCGGCCTGCATGTCTTTTTTGACATCGGCGGTTGCTTTTATCTGGTCGGGAGTATCCTGATAAATGAAGGATGCCTCAAGCTCATGTTGCAGGTAAGTGTCGGGCGCAAAGGCAAAGCCTTCTGCTTTTTTACGCTCGGCATATAATTTAATAAGGTCGCGGGCAATATCCTTTACCTTCTGTTTGGTCTTATTTTTAAGCTTGTTCCATGCGTTTGAACCAAGACGGTTCAACGTAGGCGGCGTTCCTTCTTTGTTTACATATTTTGAGATACGGTGAAGTGAGTGAATGCTCACATAGAGCAGGTCGTTGTTGGCGTATACAATCCGAATAACTTCTTGTTCTTTTCCGTTTGCAACAACCTTTTCAAGACCCCCGTAACGACCAACGCCATGGTCGATATGCGTTACATAATCGCCCGGTTTGAGATTATAAATTTCTTTAAGGGTAACGGCTTCCTTGCTGTTAAATTTATCCATCAGCCTGAAGCGGTGGTAGCGGTCAAAAATCTGGTGATCGGTATAACAGCAAATTCTTAGATCATGATCAATGAACCCTTCATGAATGGCGGTATTCATCATGTCGAAGGTTAGAACACCCTGCGGTGCACGGGTTTTAACTATATCGTCAATGATGCGCCAGATGCGGTCTAATTGATTCTTTGAATCGGAACAAATAATATTTTTATATCCTTTGGTTGCGTGTGATTTTAAATCTTCGATGAGAAGGTCGAAGTTTTTATTGAACGAAGGCTGAGGCTTGATGTTAAACTGGATTTCAACCGGGCTTTCGAAGAAAAAACGCCGCCCTGATTCAATAACGGTGAAATCTTTGAAGCCCTGCAGCATCTCGTTTCCATTAACGAAGCGCGTAATAAAATCTTTTGGGAGTTCTTCGTCTTCGAGCGGTTGATACAATGTTGCTTTTTCAATAAATGCATCAATACGCTCGGCGCAAAACAAAATATCATTGAACCATGTTATGGTGCCTGAAGGTAAAAATGACCACAGTGGTTCGGCGTTGGAAATATATTCCGGGTTTTGAATGTCGGGCACTACTTTAATATGATCCAAAGTGTCAATAGACAACTGGCTGGCAGGGTCAAATGAACGCAGTGAACCTATGATATCGCCATCAAATTCAATCCTGTAGGGCTTATCATTTGAAAATGAATAAACATCAACAATACCGCCCCGAACCGAATATTGACCGGGTGCTACAACGAAATCCATTCGTTCAAAATGATACTCGGTGAAAATATCAGAAACAAAGTCAATTGAAAGTTTATCGCCAATTTTAATTCGAAGCGTGTTCTTATCAAAGAAGTGTTTTTTTACAACTTTTTCACTGATTGCTTCGGGCCAACTTACAACTAAAAGTCCTTTACGTCCTGATTGAATCTTGTTGAGTGCTTCAGTGCGAAGCAGGACAGAGGTATTGTCGGTCTGAGAAAAATCGCCGCTGCGGGTAAATGATGAAGGGTAAAACAACACATTTTTCCTGAAAAAATCTGCATTTTGCTCACCAAGCAGGTTTTCCAGGTCGTTAAAAAAATACGCAGCTGATTCTCTGTCGTCATGAACAATCAGATGGACACCTTTAATAGCATCAAAAACTGATGAAACAATAACCGCCTGTGCTGAAGCTGTCAGTCCATTGAGCCGGAATTTTTTGCCAGAACCTTCTTCAATCTGTGCACTTAATGCCTTGACCCGTAAATCTTCTGTGTAAATGCCGGTAAGTTCCCTGATTTCCAATTTGACATCATTTTTTGCGTATGCAAAACTACTTAATTAAATGAAGATTTATGCCTGATTTATGAAATGAGTAAGCACAAGCCTAAGTCAATGCCGGACGTTTTGCCTCATTAATGAGAAATCCCCCGGAGGTTATGATTTACAGTGGTATAATTGTGTTGCGCAAACTTTTATTATTTGTTATATTTGTTAAAGGAAGGAATATAAAAACAATTAATTTTCGGAAAATGAAAAAACTTGTACTATTCGTGCTGGCACTGTTGCCATATTTTATCTTCGCTCAAACCGGCGATCACAGTAGCTTTGTTCCAATGCCCATGCCGCGATGGTCACCACCAACAGCGCCATCCGGTAATGAACACTATTTTATCGGGTATGATGTCGTTACCGGAAAAGCAACCATTATCGATACCGTGAAGCACAACCCAAAAATAGGTGGTGAAACATCAGAACCTTTTATTCCGGCAGATGCAGAGGTTGCGGATGAGATAATTGGTGCCAAAAACTTTAACGATCTTACTGAAGTAAGTCCAACTACAACTTATCCGTGGCGGGCGGTTGTGAAGCTGTTTATGACTTTTCCGAGCTCAAATCAGTTTGTGGGCTCCGGGATATTGGTTAATTCGCGCTATGTGCTTACTGCCGGTCACTGCGTTTATTCAAGTGCCGAAGGCGGGTGGGCCACAAGTATTGAAGTGGTACCGGGCTATTACAGCGGAAACCAACCTTACGGAAATTCTTATGCCAGTAATATGTTCTCATGGACAGGATGGACAAACTCAGGCGATTTTAACTGGGATATGGGTTATATCAAGCTTAACAGCGATATAGGGACTTCAACAGGCTGGCTGGGATATGGGTATAATGATGATGCCTTTTTCCAGACCAATACATTCCATAATCCGGGTTATCCTGCAGAAACACCCTATGACGGCTCTTTGATGTATTATTGGTATGGTACATATGATCAGGTGATGACAAAACTTCTGTACTTTAATAAATACTGTTATGGTGGCCAAAGCGGCAGCGGTTCGTATTATAAAGACGGTTCAAATAACCGGTATGTATACGCCATTTTGTCTCATTACAGCTCTGTCAATGGCACGGGGCATGTTCGGATTACGGGCGACATGTTTGGTGATATTAATACTGAAATTAACAGTGTTGCAGAAAATGATGCAAAATCAGCGATTACATGCAACGTTTTCCCCAATCCGGCTGAGGAGTTCATAACCTGTAATTTTAACTTAAAGCATTTAGAATATAGCATAAAAGTTTTTGATTTGAGTGGTAAACAGCTTATTGAAACTAACGCTGAATCTCATACGCAAAATAAGAATATTGATATCAGTAGATTATGTCCCGGTTTTTATTGCCTCACCATATCAGACGGTACGAACACAACCATGAGATGTTTTATTAAAAAGTAGAAGTATTGGATAGTTTGGTTTTTGAAACCGGCCTTAGAGCCGGTTTTTTTGTTATACGTTTTATACTTATAGAGTATCGGAACATTGTGGAAAAATAAATAAGAAAACAACTATCAGTAAAACAATGAAATCTTAAATAAAAAATTATATTTGCGAAGTAAAATTCATTGGTTTTTAAGAAATTATTTATTCAAATCAATCTACCAAACCACACAAACCAACATGAGCAGAACTTTTAAAACCATCTTCGTTACAGCACTGTTGTTGTTCGGAACCTTGGGTGCCGCATTTGCGCAGGACACCGGTGTAAACAACATTTCTTCCATTCTTGACGTTCAAAAGTATGAACGCGCCATCCATATCATGGCCATGCTGCTGCTTGGCTTCGGTTTTCTGATGGTATTTGTAAAACGATACGGGCGCTCAGCACTCACAGCAACCGTTCTTGTTGTTAGTGTATCCTTACCCTTGTATTATTTGCTCAGCGGTTATAATATCATGGGTGGTGAAAAGGGTGAAATTGAAAAACTTATTCTCGCCGAATTTGCTGCGGCATCTCTTCTTATTGCTGCGGGCGCAGTACTCGGCCGTCTTAAAATGTACCAGTATATCATTCTTGCCCTCCTTTTTATCCCTGCCTATAAACTGAATGAATGGATTGTTATCAACGATTGTTTCCATATTCTGAATCATAATGTGGCTGATACCGGCGGTTCTATTGTAATTCATGCTTTTGGCGCATTATTTGGAATCGGAGCTTCTCTTTCACTCACCCGAAAAAATGAGATTGATGCACCGGTTGAATCAGATGCGACCAGCGACCGCTATTCAATGCTGGGAAGTCTGGTGCTGTGGCTGTTTTGGCCGAGTTTCTGTGCGGCACTTGTTCCTGTTGAAGCCATTCCGCATACCGTTATTAACGTATTCTTTGCGCTTTGCGGTAGTACGCTTGCAACGTATCTGCTTTCTGTTGCTATTCGCGGAAAAATAAGTATTGCTGATATTGCAAACGCGGCATTGGCCGGAGGTGTTGCTATCGGCTCCACGTGCGATAAAGCCGGTCACGGCTCCGCAATTATTATTGGTATACTGGCCGGTGCAATTTCAACTGTCGGTTTTGCACTTGTAAGTGAGCGTCAGAAAAAACTGTTAAAAGCTGTAGATACTTGCGGCGTTACCAATCTTCATGGCATGCCCGGTATTTTTGGCGGTCTCGCTGCTATTCCCATTGTGCACGGTCTGGATGCAGGTAACCAACTCGGTGGAATTCTCATTACAGTCCTCATTTCAATTATTTGTGGCGTAATCACCGGAAAGCTCATCTCATTCATGGGCAAACGTAAAGAAGTTTATGTGGATGCCGAGGAATTTGTGGAAGGCGATTAAGTAATTTCAAGAAGTAAAAAAAAAGGGGAGTGCAGCGTTTCTGCATTCCCCTTTTTTATTGTGCTGAAAATTTCTATCGGGCGATGATTATCGGCTTCGTAATTTTTTCCGTTCCTCTCCAGTATGCAAGTATATAGGTACCATTGCTCAGATTTTGCAATTTAAATTCAATGGTGTTGTCAATAAAATAATCACTTATGAAAACAATTTTGCCCATCAAATCTGTGATGATGATTTGTGACGTTCCGACCGATGCATCAGGTATTTGAACACTGAAATTTCCCTGCGATGGATTCGGGTAAACAAGTACTTTACCTTGTGCCGAAGTTATTTGAATCCCTGTTGCAGGTTCTGTAATGAACGACCAAATCTCAGACCATGGCGAGTATATCAATCCATTGCCGGCCCTTACTTTCCAGAAATATTGTGTGTTTGAAAGAAGCGTAAGTGTTGAAATGTTTAAATTTCCTGTATTTCCGTTTACCGGATTTGTAAACAGGGAATCAGTGTCGTACATGCTTTCATAGAACGTGGCTCCCGATACTCCTTGCCATTGCAGGCTTGTACCTGTTATCGGTATATTGGTTAAATTGTCTGAAGGGCTTGTCAGCAGCGGTGCTGCAAGAACAAGATTGGCGGTTGTGTATGACCATACTGTGCTCCATGGTGAATAAATAGTTCCATCGCCGGCTCTTACGCGCCAGAAGTAAACAGTGCTCGCCTGTAAGGATGCAGAGGTGGCACTGTTATTCGAAGTAGTATTTACTACAGGGGCTGTGAAGAAGGAATCAATATCGTATTGATATTCGTAGAATGTTGCTCCCGAAACAGAAGACCACTGATAGGATGCTCCGGATGTAGGAATACCTGTCGCACTATCGGCCGGGCTGATAAGCACTGGCGCTGCCAGACTCGGTGTAAGTGTTGTAAATGACCACACCACCGACCATGGCGAATAATTTGTGCCATTGCTTGCACGAACTCTCCAGAAATATGTTGTTGTTGCACTCAGTGCTGCAGTCGACGTCGTTAATGCAGACGTATTTCCTGAGATAGCCGTTGCGAATAATGAGTCCGTTGAATATTGGTAGTTGTATGTTGTAGCGCCTGCAACAGACGACCATTGCAGCCCCGTTCCTGCTAATGGAATATTAGTGGAATTATCCGGAGGACTTATTAGGCTTGGTGCTGTCGGCATGGGATTGATAGTTGAAAAGTGCCATACTACTGACCATGGGCTCCAGGTATTGCCGTTGCCCGCTTTTACCTTCCAGTAATACGTTGCGGCAGTTTGCAAACCGCCTGTCAAAGCTGATTGAAGCGATGTTGTCCCTGTCTGTGGTCCTGTAAACAGCGAATCAAGAGCAAGCTGGTATTCATAAACAGTAGCTCCGTTTATTGATGACCATTGCAGCGTGGTGCCTGAAATCGCAATATTTACCGTGTTGTTCGGCGGGCTTATCAGCGTTGGCGCTACATTGTATTGTATTACCGTAGTAAACGACCATACCGTTGACCATGGCGAATATCCGAAACCATTTGATGCCCTCACTTTCCAGTAGTAGGTTGTGCTTCCCTGCAATGCGCCGCTGTTGCCGGTCAGCACTGATGTACTTGTTGTGATGGCATTGTTAAATTGTGAATTGTCGGCATACGCATATTCATATAATGTTGCTCCGCTGACAGAGCTCCATTGGAATCCGGTGCCGGTAAGCGCAATATTTGTGCTGCCGTTAGCCGGGCTTATAAGTGTTGGTGCAGTGGGCATCTGAAAAGTCGTTGTGAAATTCCAGCTTGCGGTCCACTGAGTCGAATCCTGAGTATGGAACGCCCTTGCCTGCCAATAATAAGTCGTACCATAAGCAAGTCCGGAAAGATAAACATAACTGTAGCTGCTTGATGTTGTCCCGTATATTGCTGCACTCATATTATTATTGGTGCTGTACCGATATTGATATCCTGTTATACCACTTAAGGACGACCAGTCAAGCATGGGAGCAATGGCAATACCGGTTGCCCCGTTACTTGGGCTAACCAGGGTAAGCTGATCGGTTGTTGTAAAATACCAAATTGAAGTCCATTGCGTTGTATCAACCGAATGACGGGCTCTTGCGCGCCAGTAATATTTTG
>JBAXND010000010.1 GCA_037133915.1 Bacteroidota bacterium | reverse complement strand
CGCGAGGTGGTCAATTTGAACCGGCGCACACTGGATATTTAGAGCGTTTTTTCCAATGGCTGACCAAAAAGTTTGTTCCATCGGCCTGTGAACTCAAAGGCTCTATATTCAGTTTCGGCAAGCTGCTTAACAGTGATGACTTTGGATGAAAGGGATATCGGATTACTCGAATAATAATCGTGTAAGTCGTTTAATTTAGGGCTTGCGGCGGCAACAGGCGGTTGCAATTTCGACGGTTCAGGTTGGCACTCCCGCCTTGGTTGTTGCGGAATAGGCAAGGAAACCGCAGGTGATGGAACCATTCTTGTTTCATATCGCTGGACAAGGGCTATCCGCCTGTCCATTTCACGAAGTTGGGCAAGATTATCCGTATAATAAACGATTAATGCCTGTATTTTAACGATTATTTTTTGCAACCGTTCCTGTTTGTCAGCTTCACGAATATCCTTGGTTATACTTTTCAAACCCATACCCAAGCCAACACCAGCCGCACCGGAAAGCAATACCTGCCATCCCTTCTTGTATTTTGTCGCACCTAAAATTATTCCAGCCGTTCCACCTGCTGCCGGTATAATGATGCCATTTTCCATTTGAATTATTGCTTTTTCTTTTTTTAGTTTTTCAATTTCATTTCTTTGTTGATTGTACTTGTTTAGCAAGGCCAACCTGTGCTTCCTTAATCCAATGTATTCACTGGTTTCAACTTTTTCGGCCTTCATCACGACCTGTTCCGTAACCTGTTCGGCGACATTTGAAACACTTTCATCAACAACGCCCTTTAGTGTATCCATTAAACTCACTTCCGGCTGCATCTCCTCCCCCTTGTGCTCATAATGATGCCTTGACTTGCACCCGATATTACAGAAGCGTGCATCGCTCCTTTTTGGCTCAAATTCCGTATTACAATATTCACAAATTTTCATCACGTTGGTTTTTTTTATATTGTTAAGAAAAAGTGGCCTGCCCGAAGGCAGGCGCACGTTAATTTATACCTCATCGTCTTCTGTACCGATATTATCATCGACCCATTCCATCAGCTCGTACACGGCCTGCCTTTCATCGGGTTGGTAAAAGATATTAATAATGATGTTGTCATCTTCTTCGCCTTTGCCTGCAATTTCATTGCGAAGACCAGTTTCCTGAAGTAACTCGGCGAACCCGGCAAGTTCACTGGCGGGAATCTCGAAACTCTTTTTTTTCATGGGAATATTGTTTTAGTGAAATACGTGAAAATTATTTTTTCTATGGTGGTGGTTTTTCTCGCTTTTCTGCGTCCTTACGTCCAATGCCATGATAATACTCGAAGGCTCAAACGTTAAGGGAATTATTTTTTTTAAATATTACTAAATGTGCTACGTCCAAGTAAGTCCAACTTTGGACGTAAGGACGTAGGCTATTTTTTCATTTTTCATTTTTATATGTTTTTATATGATTGATATTCTGTTTATTAATTCATTTGGACGTACTGGACGTAAGAAAAGTATAAAAAGAGGTACACTCTCAAGGTGGTGGAAAAACGATGTATCTTGCCACTCCGCTTTTCCGTTCATGTCTTTCAGGTTCTACAGGTGAAAAATATCCTGAATACCTTGCATAGTTCCTCAACCATTCAGTGAACCTGCGCTGTTTCGCACCTTTTAGTTCCGCGAAATCCGGGCAGTCTTCGACAAATTTCAAATACAAGTCCTTTTTCTCATATTCAATCCCGGCCTTGATTTGTCCTTCACTAACCAAGCTATCCATGAATTCAACAAATTCAACGCTTGTTGTCTGGTGGAGCTTGCGCCTGTTCAGGTTTATTTGTACCGGGGTTATGACACCTTCAGCAAGGTAGGTTGCAATACAGCCAAGACAGAAGTTGTCAAATAGCTGCCATTGGCCATTATCCCAATCCCGAAAAAACCAATGCCCGAATTCATCTTCCGGGGAATAGTTCTCGCTATAATGGTCGGCAAACTCAAATTCAACTGCCCTGTCCTTCGCGCTTGCCCCTTCAATACGCAGGGTTTGGTTTGTTGAAACAATGAGTTTTGATTTAATTTTAAACGGTTTGGCGTTCTTGATGTCCACCACGATGCCCTCGGTGATATCGTTGAAAACGGTTTCAAAATCGAAATGCTTACGTACATCGTTCAGGTGGATAATCTGCGTGTCAAGATGTGCCTGTGAATACTTATGCTTGTTGGCAGGGTCGAAGTCCTTACCGTTTATCTCGGTATATTTTTTCAGGTAGCCCAGTGCCTGCCCCAACAGTGTCTTGCCTGTCCTGCCCGAAGGTGAATCAGATATCTTGCTGTCGGTAAAAACAACAGCCTTGAGCTTGCCGGCATAGAAACTATGCAACAGGTATCCAATGATGGTTCGTAAGGCATTAAACCGTTTCTCGTCTTTGCCGCAAATATTTAACAGGAAGGCCGAAAAATCGCCTTTGACATCCGGGGGCAAAGAATCAATGTCAACAGGTGCAAAATCTCTGTCAACGATTTGGTCACGCCATATAAGCCCCTTTAATTCTGTATAGGCCGATAGCTTGTACCCGCTGGATGTGCATTTGACAAAACCATTTCGATAATAGATATAACATTCGTCCTTGGTGTCATAATTGAACACGAACGGTTGCTTGGGCTTGAGAAGATTCAACCTTTTGTCGCAGAAATAATGCGAAGGGTTCCGGTAAATTTTGCCAATGATACTCTCTTTTGTTATGCCTTCTCCAAGGTTTTCAGGTAGTCCTTCGAGGTAGTTGATAAATGCATCCTGAATATGGGTGACGGATACTTCCTGTATTATTTGGTCTTGCACGCTGACAAATGAAAAGTTCATATCAATATCAAACCGTCTGAATCCAAGACCATACAACAGGTCAATCCATTTCATGTAGTCTATCTTGATATCCTTGAGTTGGCCGTCTTTATCATAAGAGGGCTGATAGAATTTTATATTATTCAAGGATGTCGCAGCAGGTATTGGCGGAATTGGACTGTTACTAACTTCGATAGAAGGAAGCAACTTGCCAGCTTTTTCAAAAAAGAAATCTATGCCAACCGAGTGGCTTCCGTCATGCAGGCACTTGAGATATTGGTCGCTACAGCTCTCATGGCTGTATCCGCCGTAAAACTTGCTTATCCGGTGGAAGTACTGCTCCCCGTCAGCGCCAAATTCATCTACAAACGCGAAGGCTAATTTTAACCAGTCCTCGTAGGAAGCAGTAAAATCGAGCTGTGCCGATTCAACCTTGCCTACAACATCTTCAACCTTTATCCTTGTTGTTTCATTTCTGGGAGGACTTTGCAATGTAGGCATTTCAAAAGTCGCCGCATCAGGATTGACATAAATATCAGGGTCAAACGAGTAAAAACAAAGGCGGCTTTCGTCTTTGACCTGTTCATCAATGGTTAACTCGTACTGCTTCAAGAAATATGTCTTTAACGCCTGAAACGCATCCTTATGGTTGCGTTCACCGGTATAGATAATACCTTTGATACCATTTCCACTTGGACTGACAAATAGAAGGTATAAATAAGGGTCTTGGCTAAGAACCTTTTTTATCGCTTCCGGGTTTTCAATTTTGTCGATGTCTATTTGCAAAAAATGAGTAAGACTGATTATGTCAGCCTTTTTGTGCCCTTTCTGACAGATGGCAGAAATAGTAACTGCCGGTAGTCCCTTTTTCAACTTACCTCTTTCATCACGGTCTTGAGTTCTTCTTATGCGTTCAATGACCGGCTTGATGCAGTTGCCGTTGACATCACCTGTCCTGATGGAGTTAATAAAATCATCGGCAGTAATAGTCTTGGGGGTTTTATCCCTGATGTTCTCAAAATGCGAAAAGATTATTTTTTTCATTCTCTCTTTTTTAAATTGCCAATTGGCGATGATGTAAATTCTTTTTCCTAAGGTAATTTTCAACTTCCGCTTCTGCTATGCGGCCATCGCTTGTGGTTAGTATCAAGCCTTCCTTAATGCGTTTGGTAATGGTAGCGTGAGCCACACCAAGCCTTTTTGCAATACTGTTCACCGTGTAGGTCTTGTCACGGTTCTTCTTTTTGAAGAAATCTTCCAATGCGGAAGCCATGAGCTCCTTCATCTCCATTCTCGTTTCTTTGTCCATCTTCTCCTTTTTTTTAATTTAATTTGTACTTTGTATCAATATTTATTTTATCTTTGTCAAATAAAACAAAAGCCATAAACGAAAACTGTAAATAAATATTTGGCAAATATACAAGTACCTTTTGACATTCGCAATGTTTATTTTTTACATAAGTAAGAATTTATGAACAATGAAATAGGTTTGAAAATCAAAGAGATCGCTGAAAAAAAGAATGTTTCTGTTAAGAACTTGGCAGATAGCATTGGCCGTACACGGCAGGCGATATATGATATCTACAGCGGAAAGGTTTCGGTAAACGTGGATATGCTAAATAAAATTTGTGGTGTTTTAGGTGTCCCGGTTTACACTCTATTTATTGGCGAATCTCAATTACCGCAATCCCAAGTTGAGTTAAAGAAAGTCATTAACTCCATTTTGGCACAGGTGATAAAGAAAAACTACGTTGAGAAACTCGCCATCAGGCAACTGATGATAAATATTTACACCAAGGCTTCCGAGGGGCATGGCTTGGTCAGCCTTGAGTTAAAGGCTGATAAAGGGGAAGGTCAGCCCGTCTTTCACGAGGTATATAAACCATTGAAGAATAAATTAACGGATAGCGAATTGAAAGATGCCGCCAACCTCATCTTCAAAAAATTCTTCACTAATATAAAAGAGATGGCTGACACGGCTGATTATGGAAAAATATTGGACGCATACATTGATGACCATTTCAAAGTGTAATCATTGCCTGTAGCCCTGATTATTATTGAAACCTATCGTTCCTTGAAGTTTTATTTGTATGTTTACACGTTAATTGAAAAGCGTGGCAGGAAAGTGATAGAGAAGCTGCCAGCTAAATGAATTACGGAATGATGATGTTTCACAATTGATTCACAATTTTTAAAATAAACTTTATAACAGATTGTCGATTAGCTACATAGTGCTTGAAGGTTCACAATCCCTACGCTCCACAAAAAATAGTCGTAAGTCAAGAGTCGTGAGTCGTAAGTACAAAAAATCTTTTACTCTTTCTTTGTACTAAATACTAAGTATTTAATTGTTTGGTGTTCCGCTGTCGATCCAGCAGAGAACAATATTCTTCTGGTCGTTGCTAAGTGCATTTCCTTGGGGCATGGAACCATCAGCAACACGACTGCGGATAGCTGTCGTTGAAGCAACCATTTCTGTGTAGCCACCAAAAGATGCGTGACAGCCTACACAATACGTATTCATTATGGGCTTCACATCAGCCTGCCACGATTTAGCCGGTCCGGAACAAACCGGTGTATATACCGTTGAAGAGGAGTTTTTTTTACAGGCAGAAAAGCCAACAAGTATCGCAATGGCAATCAGAAATCGTGTATGTTTATATTTTATCATTTTTTTGTTATTTAAATAAATTTAAAAACCATTGCGCTCGTCACCTTCTGTTCCTTCGTTATGGTGGTGCCCACTGCCCTCCCAATTTTTTCCTCCACCGACCCCAAGAGATTTTTCATGTTTCGCTTTAAGGTCCTGCATATATGAAGTATATTCTTCAAATTTTAAAGACGTTTTCAGAAGAATTTTCATTTTATCGTCCCGTGTTTTTTCTAGAGCCATTACAATTTTTTCATCGCCAGCGGAATGATATATTTTTAAATTATCAAAGAAGTCAGAAAATATCACTTGAACCGAATCCTTTTCTGATTTGTTTAGTACAAGTTTTTGTGCCAGTTTGCCGGCTATTTTTTTTGATCGCTCCTCAGAAGTTGGCATTGTTCCCTCATCGCGATTTTGCCCATTGACTAGTGGCATTATAGTTATTAGCATTGAAATAACGGCAATCAAGCGTTTCATGAGCATTCGGTTTAGGTTAAGTGCTGCTTTTCAAAAAATGACTTTTCATCACGTTTCAACGACAAAAATGGGAATAAAGTATTTTGAACAGCCTTTTATAAAAAAGGGTGTAGACATTGGCGGCAACACAGCATATTATAAAAATTCCAAAGATTGATTTTTTTTAAAATATAAAAACAAGTATATCCCGGCATTGAAAAGGATTTATAAAACAATCTATTTGATGAAGTATCTGCACGCGCCGGATTTCTAAATCACCTTCCGCGGAAATCGTTTTTTTGTTTCATAAAATCAAACGTAGTCTTACTTCAATGCATCTTTAAAAACCTTTTCGAATTTTTCGAGTTTTGGTCGTATCACAACCTGGCAATAAGGTTTTGATTTGTTGAGGTTGTAATAGTTTTGATGATAATTTTCGGAGGGCCAGAATACCTTTAACGGCACAATTTCGGTCACTATTTGCTTGTCAAATGCGCCTGATGCATTCAATTCTTTTTTGTATTTTTCTGCAAGTTCTTTTTGCTTGTCACTTTTATAAAATATGGCACTCCGGTATTGGGTGCCAACATCTTCACCCTGCCTGTTGAGCGAGGTGGGGTCGTGCACTTTCCAGAACACTTCCAGGAGCTTGTCGTAAGTAATCGTGTCGGGAGCGTAAATAATCCTGCAGCATTCGGCATGCCCGGTAGTGCCGGTGCAAACCTGCTCGTAAGTAGGGCTCTCGGTGGTGCCGCCGGCAAAGCCGGGTGTAACGCTGATTACGCCTTTAAGCTCGCTGAAAATGGCTTCTGTGCACCAGAAACATCCGGTGGCAAAAACGGCCGTATCCGTTTTAATAGTTGTTTCCATATTGTTTTTGTTTGGATCCTGTTTCATAGCATTGCACGAAAAAAATGCAATAAGCGTGAAAACGGAGATGAAAATGATAGTCGGTTGTTTCATCAGGTTTGTTGATTATAAAAGGGGATGATCCGGACCATAAAACCACATTTCAACAGACAGATAAGCTGAACGGCCGCGATTTGGCTCAACGTATTTGTATGCGACACTGAAATTCATGTTCGCTGTTTCCCAGACAGCGCGTATCACCGTGGTGTTTGTATTTTTTTTCCGGATTTTTTCAAAACGCGGACTTCGTTTTTTTAATAAGGATGGTTTCCCTGATTTTTTATTCTGTGCACTTATAAACTGCAGGGTCGCATCTCTGCAAAGGTTGAAATTCTGTTCTGTCAGATCCTTGTCGTTAAAGGTAAAGAAGCTGTAACAAAACCATTTCAAATGGCCTTCTTCGAACTGGTACAGCCAAGAACCATTGAGGCCGTGCACGATTTCGTCGCGATAAATCTGAGTGCGACTTTTTTCCTCATATTGCCTCAAAGCCGGGTAGCGCTGTGTAAAAGAGTCTAAGGGCATGCCGGGTAAAATACCGACATCCTGTGCCGTAGTTGAAAACGTAAGAAAACCAAGAAGCAGACCGATCAAAAATAATCGCATTCGCAGTTAATTAACCGTTCGGAAAAGTCAATGGAAAGAGGTGCAGAATAATTGCTTATTCTGCTACCAGCTTACCAATAAATTTCTTCTTTCCGGTGAGTTCAATAAAATAGATACCGGGAGCAAGATTCCGGCGCTGTAAAGTAAAACGGCTCGCAGTGATATTTTCCTGAGAGAAAACTATTTTGCCATAAATATCTCTGAGAGCGAGGCGGTATGAATCGTGCGTGGTATTGTCAAACTCAACCGTTACTTCTTCTTTGAACGGGTTCGGATAGGTTGATATTCTCGCGGAAGCCGCCATTTCTGAGATTCCTGAGTTATCGTGGCTGATGTTGATAAAAACGCAGCTCGAGTCATTATGGATATCATAATCATTCATTTTTGAAGTCCATACACACAAGTCGCCATAAATATCTGTAGCGTTATATAAAGGTGTTGTGAAGGTGAATAGCACTGAATCGCCCGGTGAGAGGGTTGCTCCGCTGTATGGCTGAACAACTTCCGGGCAGCCCCACATTTTATAATGCACATCAAAAGCGCTTTCGGCAGTTTGACCATAATTTTTAACCCATGCTTTAACAGTACCGGGAGCAAATAAGGTGTCGTTGAGCAGTGGCATGGTAATGCCTGCTGTTCCCACATCTTCTATTTGCGCCTTCTGTAAATTAAGTTCTATCAGAAAATCTTCGTCCTGATTATTGCGGTAAGGCGACCAGTAGTTGCCCACAAATTCCCATGAGTTGAATGATATAGGTGGTGTAGGATCTTTGCCTAAGGCTGTGCCGGTGCCATGCATTTCCCAAGTTACGTATACGCCGCCATCGTAAATTATTATCGGATGGCTCGGGTTAACCGTATTATATCCGCCAACAATAATGCCCGCAGCAGGCACAAACACAGAGTCAATGAGCGTGCCCGGAGAACCACCCTGACCATCGTCATCATAAATTTTTGCGCTGAAACCGTTCAAATTGGGATTCGATTCAATAAAATACTTGGTATTGTATACCTTGCATGGGTACTTGGGCGGAACCATGTACATGGCGACACCTCCCGTACCATCAACCCAGGAAAGACCCAGGCCATCGGAACTATTGTCGGTATAATTAAGTTTCATAATCAGCGTGGAAGTATCAATCGCCACCAATTCCTGTGTTACAGAATCGTTGGAATAAATAAGGTCGCCTGTAATACCGGTCAAGTGCGTAACATAGCTGTAGGTACCAAAAGTTGACGGTGTAAATGACTGGGTATAATTGAATATACTGTCATCAAGAACTTTCAGAGTATCGCTGAAAGGAACACTTGTGTTGAGGAGTATCGCACCCGAATAATTCTTGATTCTGCCTTGAGCCTGGAATGGAGGAGGTATATCCAGATTGCCTGTATTGGCAATTCTGGCTTTCAGCGGGAATGTCGTCGGATAGGGTAGGAATTGCCCGTTATTGCCCTGATGGGAATTCCATAAAGCAGCGCCGTCGTAAACGAAATAGGTTGGGTTTACAGGATAATAATACCGGATGCAATAGTTGCTTGCCGGGTAAGTCCCGTTGAACGGCATAAGCCCGATATTTCCGGTTAGGTTTTCAATGCCTGTTTTTACATCATTGGTTAAGGTGACTCCGGTTTGATTCAGGAAATTAATTGTGATTGATTTGTCAACTTTATTGAGAATAATCTGGAAGGTATTACTACCGGTCCATGTAGGCTGAACATCGGTATAAAAAGGAACGTTCATGTAGCATACGATAAGGGAGTCCCAGGTGTCTTTGTAATAGCACTGAGCCGGGTTGCCGACTCCGCTGAATGTGAGGTCGGCGAGAAGTGCGGAAATGAAATTATGTCTATTGTCGGTCGAATCGGGAATTTGTGGAAATACGCTTGCAAGCATAACGTTATTGAAACAGATGTAACCATTTGAACCCACCCAGAATTTATCAACGGTGTACCAATAAAAACGGAAATCAACTCCGCCGGCGTTGATAAAACTAAAAGGTCCGCGTACGTTGTCGTCGCCGAGTCCGTTCACTTTTCTGTCGGATGTCAGAATGTTTACCCAGTTAAACGTCGGTCCGCCCGGCTCATTGCTGTCTTTCCAGGTATAGCCGTATTTGTCGGGTCCGCCTGATAAAGCCATAGCGTTCAGGCAAAAAGGCAGTAATGCCAGAATAAGCAGAAATCTTCTCATAGTTAAAAGGATTTTGTAGTTAATTTTTTATTGAGCGTAAAATTATAAAATATAATCGTTTAAAGTACAATTTTAAGAATTATTTTTAGCATTTCATTAGCATTTGATATTGCTGTTAATTTGCCTGTTCATGTACAGACAAAATCTCCGGATATTTCAATGACCCGGCACTATTAATCATCCAAAGCCTTCAGGAAGCCAACAAAGAAACGGTTGAACGACTTCGGCTTTTGGTTGAATTTATTTTTTTTCAGGAGTATTGTTGGCGATATTTGTACTGAATCCCCCAAAGAAATGTGCCCATGAGATTTTATCTGATAACCATCCTTTTCCTCCTGTCAAATATGTTGCATGCGCAGTACGGAGGAAAATCATATACTCCGCTCAAAGTAACTGCAGCGCCTAAAATTGATGGTTACCTTAATGATGATGCCTGGAAAAACGCGGCTGTGATAGACGATTTCATTATGTATCGACCGGTGGAAGGCAATGCCCCGACACAACGGACAGAGGTAAAACTGGTGTATGATGATTATGGCATTTATGTCGGGGCCATGCTCAAGGATACTTCGCCCGACAGTATTTTGCATGAATTGGGTGTAAGAGATGATAATGCCATCACAGCGGATCTTTTCAGGTTTGGTATTGATCCGTATAATAAAGAGCAGGATTGCTATATTTTTGAAGTGTATGTCTCGGGAGTACAGATTGATTCACGGACACTCGATCCAACTTACAACGGAGTATGGCAAAGCGCCACTCGAATTCACGACAACGGATGGAGTGTTGAAATTTGCATTCCGTATTCGGCAATTCGCTTTCCGGATACACCGGTACAAACCTGGGGAATGCAGTTTGCGCGTGATATTGCCCGTAATCATGAATATGATCAGTGGTCGCTTACACCCAAAAATGTAAACAATGTACTCCCGTACTGGGGAAAACTCAAAGATATCAAGAACATCCGATCGCCGCTGCGGCTGTCGCTTACACCTTTTGCTTCATTTTATTATGAGCAAGCCCAGAGTGATATCAACGGGAAACGAACAACAAATGATTCGTACTCATACAACTTCGGTGCAGATCTTAAATATGGCATTGACGAAAAATTTACACTGGGTGTTACCTTGCTGCCCGATTTCAGCCAGGTACAGTCAGATAATAAAGTAAAAAATATCAGTTATCAGGAAGTAACCTACAATGATAACCGGCCTTTCTTTCAGGAAGGCACCGACCTGTTCTCGCGCGATAATCTTTTCTATTCGCGACGTATTGGTCAGACCCCTGCCGGATTTTATTCCATGCCTTACCGCATTGGTCCCGGTGAAGTGATTCGTGAAAATCCTTCAATTAGTAAGCTCATCAACGCAGTCAAACTTTCGGGACGCAATAATAACGGCATGGGAATCGGTCTGTTCAATGCCATCACCGGCAATACATACGCGGAGATTGAAGATTCAACAGGCAAGCGGAAAAAAGTTCTTACCGAACCGCTTACCAATTACAATATTGTCGTGTTTGATCAGCAACTGAAAAATAATTCATCAGTATATTTCATCAATACAAACGTTATACGCGACAAAAAATATGATGATGCGAATGTAACGGGAACGGGATTTACATTCTGCAACAAAAAGCAATCGCAGGCAGTTGATGCGACCTTCTCTTTCAGCCAGAAATTCAGCAATACCGACAGTGTACTGAATACCTTCAGCGACCTTATGGGTTATAAATATTTCATTGGCACACGCCGAATCTCGGGTAAATTTCAATGGGGCGTTTCACAAACCATGATTAACCGAACCTTTGATTCCCGAGATCTGGGCTATTATATTGTGAACAATCTGCTTAAGAACCGCGCTTATGTGGCATTCAATGTATATGAGCCCACGAAAACCTACAGACAAACGTACAACACACTCACCTTTGATTATATGCTGAATCCGGTTACAGGAAAAATGATACCGGGTACACAGGTAAGTTTCGACAACTATACCGAATTTCTTAATTACTGGTCGCTTACTGCCGGTGGTTTAATGGCGCCCTTTAAATCTTTTGATTATAATGAACCCAGAGTAAGCGGCAGATTCAGCAGGTCATTCGGAATGTTCTATGTTTATGCAGGATTCAACAGTAATACACGACGGGCGGTTGCATTGAATTGCAATCTTACCATCGGCAATTTTATAGGGCATTTTTTAGGCGAGAATTATATTGTCACACCGGGTATCCGTTATCGTGTAAATGACCGGCTTACCTTTAAATACAATTTAGAATACAATTGGGATCCGCAGAATTTCGGCTTCGCCAATTTTGACGAATACGGAAACAGTATTTACGGAAGCCGTAAAATGTTCACATTGACCAATACCCTGAATGCTAAATATATTTTCAAAAACGACATGAGCCTAAGCCTGAATGCCCGCCATTACTGGAATACATGCAGCTACCGTCATTATTTCATTTTGCAGGAAAATGGCGATTTTAAGGCTACCGATACTTATACAGAAAACAATGATTTCAATTACAATGTGTTCAATATTGACCTTATCTATTTATGGCAGTTCGCACCCGGAAGCAGTTTATCTTTCGTGTATAAAAACGCCATAGAAACACAGGCAGCGAATATTACTCATGATATTTCGGATAATTTTCGCCAGACACTTGAATCACCTCAAACAAACAGCATCTCACTGAAAGTGTTGTATTACCTGGACTATCAGTATATACGGAAACATAGCCGCAAGTATTAAATCAGGCGGTTTGGCTGCAAAATCGGGAATATTTGACTCAGGGCTTGAGCAATCTGGTTTTCAGTGTACGGATAAAATCAAAATCAGACAGTCGGTAATGCAGCATTTCGACTAAAGGAATGTTCATCACACGGCTGTATACAATGAGCAGCGTAATTGCCCCAAGCGTATAACTGACGTTGGTTGCCATAGCCGCGCCAAGTCCTCCGTATAGCGGGATCCAAAAAATATTAAGGATAATATTGATTACCACCGGTGGTGCAAATACCAATGCCGAAATATATGGTTTACCGATACCCGATAAGTGTCCGTTCAGCACCTTAAAAATAATAATAAACAATATTCCCGGAAGGATAAGCTGTACCACTTTTATACTCGGTGCGAATTGCGAGCCGTAGATAAACGTGATGAGAAAGGGGACGGCAAAAAACAGAATCACGGAACAAAGTAATGCTATTGCGAACGTTATTCTAAGCAATTTAGATACGTCGCGTGTCATCTTTACCTGATCGGTGGCATTGGCCGAACGGCTTACTACCACAGCAAAAAGTGCCGCCGGCAGCTGAAATAGCTGTTCGGCAATGTTAACGCCCAATGAATAATAACCGACCTCGGTCAGTGTTGACAGGCGTTCCATCAACACAATATCGATACGGTAATTCAGTCTGATGATGAAGTATGAAAGAGCAAATACCAGTCCCTGTTTAAAAATTGTGGAAACAACCTTTATATCAAATCCAAGCTGTATTCTGTGCTCGCGGGCAATAACCGCAACAGAGTATATTGATACCACCAGACTCGCAAACAACAGTGATAACAGGGCGCCCAGAACGCCAAGCTTCAGTATCCACACCAGCACGATAACGCCGATAAGATTACACAGCATGAAAAAAAGATTGGAGCGGTTAAAGCGTTTGATTTTTTCCTTTGCCAGAATAAATGCCCGCGAATAGGCAATAGCAAGGCGAAGCGGTGTAATGATAATTATAATGATGATGAATGAAATGTGATAGTCGGGATTATTCAGAAAGTAAAAAATAATGCTGAACAGTATTATGCAGACGATGGTAGAAATGGCAAGGATGTAAATTAATCCCGAGACGATTTTTTCTTCGGAATAAACTTTTTTACCTGTAAGAAAAACGATGGTGGGACGAACGCCCAGTTCAATTAAACTTTGTGTAAGCAGCGGAATAGCAAGTATAGCAAAGTACAGACCCATGGCTCGAGGTCCGAGTTCGCGCGGAAGAATGATGCCAATGACGAATCCAATAATCAGTATAAAAATATTCGTACTGAACACCCCGAAAATATCTCTTGTCCATCCGCGGTTTGCTTCCAAAATATTCAGGCGTTTTTGATAATTATTTATAAGTGGTGGTTAATGTATCTCATCACTTCCACTGCCGTCGGCCAGGCATTTTTCATTTTTCATTCTTCCAGTGCACGGCCAGCCATATACATTGAGGCAGTTCCGACGTTTGAACAACCCGGTGCTTAGTTCCTGATGGGATATGCACATAATCGCCCGTTTGAAGTTCATGAAGCCCGCCGGTTTCAATTTCAAGAACGGCATTTCCCTGCATAACAATTACCCACTCATTTTTCGCCTGTTCGAGCCAGACTCCGTCAGGTGTTGATTCGCCCGATGAAACGATGCGTTCAATCAGAACACGTTCATCACTGAAAAGTGATTCAAACAATTCAGTTCCCGTTGCTTTATCAATCGCTTCAGAAAAAATGTTGTTTTTGATTTTCATAGAATAATGCTCAGAGATACTCTGCAATGTTGCCTTTTCCCTGACGGACAATGATTGGTTCTTCGCCGGTACAGTCAACCACCGTAGATGCTTCAATATCGCCGTAACCGCCGTCAATTACCATATCCACGAGTTTGGAATACTTTTCATTGATGAGCTCGGGGTCGGTGCTGTATTCAACGATAGTGTCTTCATCATGAATAGAGGTGGTCATCAACGGACATCCAAGCAACCTGACAATTTCCAAAGGTATTTGGTTTCCCGGAATTCTTATGCCGATGGTTTTTTTACGGCTCTGAAATAACTTCGGAACATTGCTGTTTGCCTCCAATATAAAGGTGAACGGCCCGGGAAGCACCCGCTTCATCAATTTGAAAATTGTATTCGGGATGGGCTTGGTATATTCGGAAATGTTACTCAAATCATGACAAATGATAGAGAAATTGGCTTTTTGTGTATCAACACCTTTTATACGACCGATGCGCTCAATTGCTTTGGGCTTGTATATACTGCATGCAAGGCTGTAAACGGTATCTGTTGGATAAATGATTACGCCGTCGTTTTTCAGACAGTCAACCACCATCATGATTTGTCGTTCACTGGGATTATCAGGATAGATTTTCAGCAGCATATTGTCGTTCGAAGAATTCACGTTTTCGGCAGCTCTGCACGAGCTTGCACATTCAGGACAAATGTACAAAATATTGATTAGTACCAATAAAAAATGGGTAAGTTACTTATATCGCACCGCTACGACTACTTACCCTTGCTTCCTTCCGAACCTGGGGGAGTTCGCAGGAGCTGGTCGTATAAGACTTACCCGGTGCAAATATAGATATTTTTTACAAGCTTGATTTGAAATAATATTAAATTTGTCCGATTAATACAGATAATTATGGAAAACGAGCCAACACCGGTGGTCGAACCACGGTTAAATACAAACAAGGCACTTCTGATGAACTCACTCAGTATGGGGCTCATCATTGCAGGTATTTTTGTACTGCTGTCGGTTATGTATTATATTTTGGACATTAACATGATGTCAATACTGTCATCCATTTTGATGTTCCTTGTAAATCTTGCTGTTCTTATCACTACCATTACCATGGTTATGAAAAAGTTTCGCGATAAAATTAACGGAGGTACTACGACCTATACAAAAAGCCTTTTTAGCGGATGGATTGCAGGCTTTATAGGTCTGGCCGTATCCGGAATCTTTTCGTTTCTGTTCTTTCATTTCTTCGCACCCGAATACTGGACGGAACAAGTGGCAAAACTTGGCGAAATGCTCAGTGCGCAGAATCTTCCTCAAGAAAAAATTGATGAGGTAATGGCGCAGGTTACAGCACGTTTTGAGCCCATCAAACAAATTACCGGCACAGCCATTAATTCTGTTGTTTTCTCAGGTATATTATCTCTTATCATTGCAGCGTTCATCCGTAAAGGTGAAAAAATGCCCGAAACTTTATAAGCTACCATTCCATGGATATTTCCGTTGTTGTACCTCTGTTAAATGAAAGCGAATCGCTGCCGGAACTTACCGAATGGATAGCGCGCGTGATGGATACGAATAAATTTTCGTACGAAGTTATTCTGGTTGACGACGGCTCTACAGATGATTCCTGGAGCGTTATTGAAAAACTGCAGGCGGCAAATCCGTGCATCAAAGGCATAAAGTTTCGTCGCAATTATGGCAAGTCAGCCGCACTGAATGTGGCTTTTGAAGCAGCACACGGCAATGTGATTATAACCATGGATGCCGACCTTCAGGATAGCCCCGACGAAATTCCCGACCTGTATAGAATGATTACGGCCGATGGTTTTGATCTGGTATCGGGATGGAAGAAAAAACGGTATGACCCGCTTTCAAAAACCATTCCTACCAAAATATTTAACTGGGCAACACGCAAGATGTCGGGTGTGCGGCTGAATGATTTCAACTGTGGGCTGAAAGCGTATTCAAACGATGTTGTGAAGAATATCGAAGTATACGGCGAGATGCATCGTTATATTCCGGTTATTGCCAAATGGAACGGATTCAGCAAAATTGGCGAGAAAGTAGTTCAGCATCAGGCACGCAAATACGGCAAAACAAAGTTTGGTATGAACCGTTTTATCAACGGTTTGCTCGACCTTATCTCTATCAGTTTCGTTGGTAAATTCGGAAAAAAGCCGATGCACTTTTTCGGAAGCATGGGCACGATAATGTTTGTGTTAGGCTTTATTGCCGCGGTTTTAGTGGGTTCTCAGAAAATTTACTATCTGGTAAATGCTATAAAAGCACCCAAAGTCATTGAAAGTCCTTATTTTTTCATAGCTCTGACCATGATGATATTGGGCACGCTGCTGTTCCTGACAGGCTTTTTGGCGGAGATGATTGCACGCACCGGCAGCGACCGCAACAAATATCACATCGAGAAAAAATCGGGGATTTAGAGCCTTATTTACAATAAGCATCAATAGCGCCCTGCACATCGGTAACGCCGAGCTCAAGTGCTTTTTTCCAGTCCGCGCAGGCATTTGTCGTATCTTTAAGATTATAATACGCATTCCCGCGATTGATATATGCTTTGCCGTATTTGGGACTGATTACAATCGCTTTTGAAAAATCTATAATTGCTTTATTATATTCTTTCATGGTGTAATAAGCCCATCCGCGGTTGTTATATGCGCCCGAATAAGTGGAGTCCAAAGCAATGGTTTTTGTATAATCAGCAATAGCTTTGTCTGTTTCATTCATGTTGAAATAGGCCCACCCGCGGTTGTTATAAGCATCGGTATACTTGGGGTTAATTTCAATGGCCTTATTAAAATCAGTAATGGCCTGTTCGTATAAATTCACATTCAGATATGCCCACCCGCGATTGTTATAAGCTTCGGTATAATCAGGCTTGATAGAAATTGCCTTGGTATAATCATCAATGGCAAGCGTGTTGTCCTGAATGGAAGCACCGGCATTGCCTCGGTTGTTATAAGCTTCGGCATACTGACCGTCCAGTTGAATAGCTTTACAAAAATCAACAATGGCTTTCCCGTAATTGCGTGACGCCAGATAAGCGATACCCCTTGCGTTCATCGCCTCAGCAAACATACTGTCGAGGCTAATAGCCTTGTTGTAATCGGCAAAAGCACCGTCGAGGTCATATGCTTTATACTTGGCATTGCCCGACTTTACCAAATCAGCAGCATTTTGCGCAAAAGAATGAAAACTGCAAGGTAAAATCATTGCAAGGGCTATCAGCAAACGGGCAAATTTATTCATGAGCTGCTTAAATTATGTGTTTATAAAGTTCGGTAAATGTAAGTAATATTTGAAGATGATTGAATACACTCATAAAGGATAGCGCCTCCGCATGCAATAAGAGCGTATCGTGTAATTTTAATTACCTTTGAAAAAGCATGGCTTTTGCACCATTCGAAACACACTTTCCAAAGCAAATGATAACGCAAATTTTAGAAGCATGACCAATACTGAAACATACATTTTGCTGTTCGACGGGGTGTGTAATCTATGCAACAGAACGGTACAGTTCACTATAAAAAATGATCCCCGGGCAAAATTCAAATTTGCTTCATTGCAGTCTGATAGCGGACAGGCACTGTTACAACAATTTAATCTGCCGACAGATCGTTTCGATTCACTGGTTCTGATAAAGGGAAACAATTACTTCGTGAAATCTTCGGCAGTTCTTCGTATTTTAAAGGAATTGAGAGGCGCATGGAAGCTGGGTTATTTCTTTATTATTTTACCACGGCCGTTCAGAGATTTCTTTTACAACCTCATCGCAAAATCACGCTACAGGATTTTTGGTAAACGCGAAACATGCATGATTCCTTCTCCCGAAATTAATAAAAGGTTTCTGCCCTGAAATTTCATCGGCGCTATTGAATGACAATTTTCGTCAGCGCCTCCTTTTCTCCATGCTTAATCTTTACGAAGTACATGCCTTTTGAATAAGCGGTCAAATCTATGATTTTCGAAATTACTCCGGCGTTGTTGTCTGCATCTTCGCTATAAATGAGCTGTCCGAGATTATTCAGAACTTCAATCGTAACAATTTCGTTCATAGTGCTGTTAAAGGAAATTGTAAAAATACCGTTGCCGGGATTAGGGAAAATACTGAAAATAGCGGATTCCGTATGTTGCTCTGCCGAAGTAACAATTACCGTGATTGTATCCGAAGGATCTGATGAACAGCCGTTCAGCGTAACAACACTGTAATAGCTTCCGTTTGACGCAGGTGTAAATGTTTGATTTGTGGCACCTGCAACCAATCCGCCTACTTCATACCATTGATTGCCCGATGAAGCATTGGATGATAATACAATCCCATTGAGTGTAATGACCGGTGGAGGCGGAATGGGGTATACAGAAACAACCATGTCGGTTATAGCTGTCCCGCAGGAATCAGTTGCAGTTGCCCTTACGGTGAAGTTTCCATTGGCCGCAGTTACCACGCCTGTGGTCGGATGAATCATTTCCGTTCCGGCAACAATGCTGTATGTTATAGATGCAGCATTGCTTGCGGTGGCCGTATAAGTGCTTCCCTGCCCGACACATAATGTAGCGGCGCCGCTTGTAAATACAGGTGTTCCGGGACCGGGCGCTGTTGTTATATATGCGGTGTCCGAATTGCTGCTAACAGGTGTGTAACTGCACATTCCGTAAGCACGCACGCGATACTGATAGCTGATTCCGGGATTGAGTCCGGTTACTACATACGATGTCACATAATTCACGTTTAAATTATGATAGCCCGGAACAAAAGTGCTGAACGTATCGGTAGAAACGTCAAGAAAAAAACCTCCGGCATTTGACATTCCACCCCAGTTTGCTGTAAACTTTGTACAGCCCGGCGACGTTGCAGTAATGAAATTTGGCTGCGTCACACTCAGTTGATTGATGGTAATTATGGGCGTGCCGACAGCTCCTTTGAATCCGTTAATCTGAACATAATATGTGGTACCTGAAGTGAGCGCCATTGCCGAAATAAATCCGGTATTTCCGGGTCCGCTGTTATCGTCGCTGGCAATTTGACTAAACGTACTGAAATCAGATACATTGGTTGCCGTGTAAATTGCCAGTTGCGTATCAAAACCGGTAGCGGCAACGGAATAACAACCACTTGCGTTTGGAATAAAACGGAACCATTGCGAATTACCGGGAGCGTCAGATGAAGTCAGCCACATTGAACCATAAGGCTCATTGATTTGAAATCCATAAAACGTGTTATCCTGACCTGTGTTAGCTCCCGTTGTCAGCAGAGGAACTCCTGCAGACACATCATCATTTGAACCGGGAGTGTAGGTGTATGCACATACATTGAACGTTCCCTGGGCAGCAGCACCTGTTCCTTCCGAAAACACTCTGAATTCATACGTTTTACCGGAAGTTAAACCACTAATGCGCATCCGTTCCGTTCCTCCTGTTCCGGTAAAATTATTATACATGATGCTTGATGAATTACACAACGCGGAATCTCTGAAATTTAATACCGGATCAAATCCTGCATTGCCCGAAACTTCAATGGTGGCCGTGGTTCCGGCAGGAGTGATGTTATACCAAACGTCATCATCGTCACCGGCAGATTCAGAAAGTGATTGTGTTGCACTGATGGTTGTTCCCAAAATGGGAGTGCATGACGGATTGATGGAAAGGGCTGTTCCCGGGCAGTTGTCGTTCACCGGAGCCGGCGGATTTCCCAAAATAACAAGGTTTTCCATACGGGAAGTACCGGAAGTGCCAATACTGCCACCTGCCACCGAAATCCCATCAATCATAATCCATCTTAGAAAAACATCGGGTTGGTTATCGCAAACCGGCGGTAGCGGAATATTGCTTACAACACCGCTTGTATAATTATCGGCGAGAGTTATGGTGGTAGCGCCCGGCAAGTCTGTCCATGGACCAGTTGAACTGAATCCATATTGTATCTTGAAGTCCCGTGGCCCTGTCGCCGAACTTCTCTGAATGGAAGAAACCGTCAGGGAATAATATCCGGTGGTTACAAAATCAATGAGCCAGTAATTATAATAACCATCCCAGCCGTTACTGGAACAGGCAAATCCCACACCGCCTATCCCGATAGGAAATGTATAGGGTCCGCTTGAAGTATTCTGAGCGAGCTTTGCTAAATTAGCAGGAATTCCGGCATCGGCCGTAATATTCTGATCATCAAAATTCCACAGTACAACGGTTGTTTGTGCAAATGAAATGTTGCACATAATTAGCAGAAATACGAGACTTTTTATCAGAACTGATATTGTTTTTTTCATGGAATGGATTTTAACGAATATATTTAAAAATATAGCACATATAACGCCTTGTGTAATAAAAGAACGCATTATGCACCTTTCACAAAATTAATTAATAAACAGTCAATCTGATGATTTGATGAAAAAATAGCTTTTGCCCTGTTCTAAGAGATATTATAATAAATAGGTCATTCAGGTTGACCTATTAATACTAACTTTGCGGCTCGTAATCATGTTGGTGTAATTTTATGCTATGAGATATATCAGAATACTGCCGATCCTTGCTATTGCGCTGATTTCATGTAATGGCGGCAATAAGCAGACTGCAAAAAAGGAAATTCCGCCACCCCGTGTTGAAGTAATTATTGCGCAGGAACAGGAATTCCCTGCGGGGATTGAAGTGAACGGAACGGTTTTATCGGAAGAAATGGTAGAGCTTCGTACTGAAATAAGTGGCCGAATCACGTTTTTGAATTTACCTGACGGCGCTTCCGTAAAGCAGGGCACCGTGCTTGTCCGTATAAACGATGCGGATTTGCAGGCTGAACTTGCAAAGGAGAAATCAGTTTATGAACTTGCACAAAAAACGGAAAAGCGTTTGAGGAAATTGCTGGCCGGACAGGGAATTGACCAGGCCACCTATGACGCCGCACTGAATGCAATGAATTCATCAGAAGCAAGTGTCAATGTTTTGAAAGCACAGATTGATAAAACCGTGGTTAAAGCACCGTTCGACGGTAAGCTCGGGCTGCGGCAGGTGAGTATGGGTGCGTTTGTAACACCGCAAACGCTGTTAGGCACATTACAGCAATCAGATAAAGTGAAAATTGATTTCACCGTACCCGAAGCCTATGTAAAACTAGTAGGAATCGGAAGCACAGTGATGGTTCAAACCAATGCTTCGGACGAAAAACTGCAAGCGACCATCAGTGCGGTTGAGCCTCAGATTAATGAAAGCAGCAGGAATATTAAGGTGCGCGCTCGTCTGAACAGCGGCACACTTTATCCGGGCGCATTCGTAAAAGTAATATTAACCCAGATTGCAAAAGGAATCGTGGTTCCCGGCAATGCAATCATTCCTGATGCCCAATCAAATCAGGTGATTGTTGTAAAGAACGGGAAGGGTGTATTTAAAAATGTGGAAACAGGTACCCGAACAGCCGATGTTGTTGAAATTACAGATGGTCTTGTTAATGGCGATACCGTTGTGGTTAGCGGGGTTCTTTTTGTTCGGCCCAATGCATCGCTTATTATTAAAGGTGTTAAGAAACTGAGTGAATTAAAATAATTTTGGATGCGTTTGTGTCTGTTGAGAAATTCAATAACACAACATCCAACAGGCGAATAATGTAATACGTAGGCTCAAATGAATATTTCTGAACTATCAATCAAAAGGCCTGTAATGGCAACAGTGATGAGCATCGCCATCATTTTGTTCGGGTTGATAGGATTAACTTTTTTGGGCGTTCGCGAATACCCGGCCATTGATCCACCGGTCATCACCGTCAGAACATCTTATACGGGAGCCAATGCCGATATTGTGGAAAGTCAGATAACCGAGCCGCTTGAAAAATCAATCAATGGTATTCCGGGAATCCGCACCATTTCATCGTCAAGCTCTGTGGGTGTAAGTAATATTACGGTTGAGTTCAATCTTGGTTCCGACCTCGAAAGCGCCGCGAATGATGTGCGTGATAAGGTTAGTCAGGCGGTACGCAACCTGCCTCAGGATATTGATGCGCCACCGGTTGTTACAAAAGCAGATGCCAACAGCGACTTCATCATTCTGCTTGCCATTCAGAGCAAATCAAAAGGACTGCTTGAGCTGAGTGATTATGCGGAAAATGTGCTGCAGAATAAATTTCAGACAATTCCGGAAGTGAGCGCAGTAAACATTGTCGGTCAGAAACGGCAGGCTATGCGTATATGGATTGATCCGGATAAAATGAATGCATATAACATCGCATTCAATGATATTTCAGGTGCGCTGAATAAAGAAAATGTAGAGGTTCCTTCGGGTAAAATTTATGGGACCAAAACGGAGCTGACAATTCGTGCACTGGGCCGCCTTACTACCGAAGATGATTTCAAAAATCTGATTGTACATGAAAGTGCCGATGGCATTGTTCGCCTCAGCGATGTGGCAAAAGTTGAACTCGGTCCGGAGCAGTATGAGCAAAGCTGGCGTTTGAATGGTGTATATGGCGTTGGTATTGCCATTGTGCCTCAACCGGGAGCCAATTACATTGATATTTCTGATGAATTTACAAAGCGTCTTGAAGAAATTAAGAAATCGGAGAAAAGCGATATTACGTTCACAACGCTTATTGATAATACTAAAAATGTCAGGGCATCACTCAAAGAAGTGAAAGAAACGCTCCTGATATCAATCTGCCTGGTAATTCTGGTAATTTTCCTCTTTTTCAGAAGCGTGCTGATCTCAATCCGGCCGCTTATTGATATTCCGGTTTCGCTCATTGCCACGTTTTTCATTATGTACATGGCAGGCTTCTCTATAAATATTCTTACACTGCTGGCGATTGTCCTTGCAACAGGTCTTGTCGTTGACGATGGAATTGTTGTTACGGAGAATATTTTTCGAAAGTTTGAGAAAGGAATGCCCATACGGCAGGCCGCAATTGAAGGCAGCAAAGAAATATTTTTTGTGGTAATTTCTACTTCTTGTACTCTTGCAATTGTTTTCCTGCCTGTGATTTTTCTGGAAGGATTTGTTGGCCGGCTATTCCGTGAGTTTGGCGTTGTACTTGCATTTGCCGTACTGGTATCTGCCTTTGTTTCACTCACGCTTACACCTGTTTTGAATATTTATCTGACCCGAAAAAAATCGCGTCACAGCTGGTTTTACAATAAAACAGAGCCTTTCTTCAGTGGATTTGAGAACGGTTATACAAAGCTGCTTACCCGTTTCATTGACAGACGCTGGATTGCGTGGGTTATCGTTGTCGTTTGTGTTTTTATCATTTATTTTGTCGGAAAAAATATTCAGAGTGAAATCGCACCGCTTGAAGATAAAGGAAGTGTCCGCATCGCTATGGTGGGACCTGAAGGGTCAAGCTATCAGTACATGGAACGCAACGGAATGAACTTTCTGAATTATTTAATAGACTCCATCCCCGAAAGGGAATTTGCATTTCTTGCATTGCCCAGTTACAGCAGTACAGGCGTTAACAGTGGAATGTCGCGTGTAGGACTCGTTCCCCGCAAAGACCGCAATAGGTCACAAAGCGAGATTGCTGCTGAAATAGCTAAAATTGCAAGCCGATATAACAACCTGCGTATTTTCCCTATCGAAGAACAAACGATTTCTGTGGGACTAAGCTCGCGTGGTGCGCTTCCTGTACAATTTGTAATTCAGAATCTTGATTTTATTAAACTGAAAACGATTATTCCTAAATTTTTGGAAGCCGCCAGAAGTGATAAAACGTTTCAGAATGTTGATGTGGATCTTAAGTTCAACAAACCGGAGGTTGACATCACCGTTGACCGGATTAAAGCCCGAGAAATGGGCTTGACAATGACCGATGTTGCCGGCGTAATCCAAAGTGCCTTCAGCGGACGAAGACTTGCCTATTTTATTATGAATGGCAGACAGTATCAGGTTTTCAGTCAGGTTGCCTATAAAGACCGGCAACGGCCGGGCGATATCACAAAATTATATATCAGAAATAATGTTGGTGAAAACATACCGCTGACGTCCATCATAAATGTTTCTACGGATGCCAATCCGCCTGCAATTTTTCATTTCAACAGGTATAAATCGGCAACCTTTTCTGCTTCACTGGCTCCCGGAAAAACGATAGGAGATGGGGTAGATGCCATGCGTGCTATTGCTGACAAGCAGCTTGACGAAAGCTTCCAGACCGCGCTGAGCGGCGCTTCGCGTGACTATGCGGAGAGTTCTTCAAATATCATTTTTGCTTTCTTGCTCGCCTTGGCACTGATTTATTTAATTCTGGCAGCTCAGTTTGAAAGTTTTGCCGATCCGCTTACCATCATGCTCACGGTGCCACTCGCCATTGCAGGCGCCTTCCTGACCTTGTTCATATTTGGGCAAACACTCAATGTGTTTTCCGAAATCGGAATGATTATGCTCGTCGGACTGGTCACCAAAAACGGAATTCTTATTGTTGAATTTGCAAATAAAAAACGTGCGGAAGGGATTCCAAAAATACAGGCGGTGATAGAAGCTGCCACTCAGCGTATGCGTCCCATTCTGATGACAAGCCTTGCAACTTCTTTTGGCGCGTTGCCTATTGCGTTCAGCCTCGGTTCTGCCGCTACGAGCCGCGTGCCCTTAGGAATAGTAATTGTAGGCGGTATATTATTCTCATTGATATTAACGTTATTCGTCATCCCGGCGGTTTATGTTTTTATTTCAGGAAAACATAAAAAATTGAAGGAAACCCCCGTTGAAGTGGATGCCAAATCATGATAAAATGAAAAAAGTATTTTTTATACTTTGCGTCTTTTTGCCGTCGCTGCTTCAGGCTCAGCAAACACTGCTGTTACGTTCAGCAATCGACTCAACACTGAGGAACAGTTTTGATATCAGAATCGCAAGAAATAATACTGAAATAAACACACTGAATTATTCATTTGGTAATGCCGGCGGGCTTCCTTCTGTGGGAATAACTGTTTCCGATAATACGGCGCTGAATACTCCCGATCAGAAATTCAAAAACGGTTCTGAAACAAACTATTCAAATAGTCTTGACAATAACGTGAATGCAGGCATTTATACAAGCATGACTTTATTTAACGGATTTAAGATTATTGCCGATTACCGGCGGTTAAGGATGTTGCAGGAACAAAGTGAATTATTGCTGAATGATATGATACAGTCAAAAGTAGCCGATGTAATGATTGCTTATTTTGACATTATCAGACAGCAGCGTTATTTGAAGATTATTGAAAGTACACTCGCCATTTCTGAAAAAAAACTTGAAATTGTGCAACAGCGTGACAGTGTCGGCATGGCAAGTGGTGTGGATATTATGCAAGCACAAATGGATGTAAATATTGCACTGCAAAATCAGGAAACGCAGAAGATGATTATTGAACAGTCAAAAACAGATCTTCTGGCACTCATGAGTTCAAAAACGTATTATTCATTTATTGTTGATGACAGCATTTCGGTTGATCCCGGAATCGGAGCTGATTCCGTATTGAACGCCCTTAAAAATAATCCGCAATATATGATTGCAGAAAAGCAGACACACATCAGTGAACAACTGATGAAAGAAGTCAATGCCCAACGATATCCTTCGGTTAAAATTTCCGCAGGCTACAACTTTGACCGCTCGGAAAGCGATAAAGCTGCCCTGTATTTTGGTCAGGTTTACGGACCTTCAGCGGGGCTTACGCTTCAGATACCTATCTATAACGGAAATGCTGTAAGACGACACGTCAAAGCTGCGCGTATTGAAATTATGAATGCGCAGCTGAGAACGGAAAACACGATGAATGATCTTACTTCAAACGCTGTAAAAGCTTATCAGTCGTACAGTACAGCAATCCGGCAACTTAACCGACAACAGGAAAATTACATTCTTGCCGGCAAACTGATGAACCTTGTACTGGAGAATTTTCAAGTGCGTCAGGCCACTATTCTTGATGTAAAAGCCGCGCAGTCAAGTTTTGAAAATGCGGCGTATTCACTGGTCAATACTCAATATGTCGCGAAGCTTGCTGAGATACAGCTTCAATCACTGATTTTTAAACTCAAGTATTAAACGTCACATAGGTACTCTCGGAAGTAGGGATATTATTTTACTTTAATCGACTAATCCATGGTGTTATGAAAAAAGCTGTAGTATTCATCCTGTTAATTCTGTTCTATGCAAATCTGAATGCACAGAACAACGGCATTCCCGATAAAGGAACCTACAAAGTGTGTGATACTTTTTTTATTTCTAAACCATTGAAGGAACTTGCAGAACAGCATCCTGCAAAAAGTATTTCTGATGATGAAAGGAGAAATGAAGCCGCTGATAAAGACCGTCATAACAGAATTAGACCGTTTGTTCCCAAATCGGGCGCCTTGCCGGCCAATGGCATTGATCCCATAAGGCAACTCACGAAAGGTATAGATTCATTAACTCCGCCATTAAGCAATTTCGACGGGCAGCCGGGTGATGCCTATCCTGCAGATCCTTCGGGCGCTGCAAATTCAGTATATTATGTGCAGGCGGTGAATGATCAGTACCGGGCCTATTACAAGAACGGAAATCCCGCAATGAGTTCGCTGGATCTTTCAACCCTGTGGTCGGGTAGCGTCAATGACGGTGATCCCATCGTTATGTATGATAGATTTGCTGACCGCTGGTTTATTCAGCAGTTTCAGGTGAGCAATTCGCCGTATAAGATTTTAATTGCAATTTCTACAACGAATGACCCCACCGGAGCTTATTATGTTTATACATTCAGTTTCGGAAACAATTACCCCGATTATCCCAAGTTTTCAATCTGGCACGACGGTTATTATATGGTTGCTAATTTTGATACACAGAAAGCTGTAGTTTATGAAAGAGCCAAAATGCTTGTTGGTGACAACACGGCGGCAATGATAACTACTTCCTATCCGTCAGGACTTACACTGCCCGGTGCAAGCGGTTTCTGGGTATCCACCACCCTGGATGCCGACGGGCAGTTGCCTCCAAGCGGTACTCCCGAAAATATTGTTTATTTCAATGATGACAACCAGGGTGCAGCCTCCGACCAAATCGTAATATGCAATATCACAACAAACTGGATTAATCATACAGCGGTAGTAACGCTTGATACAACACTTGCTACGCAGCCGTTCAATTCGTACTTCACAGGAGGCACACTTAAAGATATTGTGCAGCCATCGGGTGGCGAAAAGCTTGATGCACTGGATGGCATCTTTTCTTACAGAGCGCCCTATATGAGATTTACAAATCATAACTCTGTTGTGCTTTGCAATACAGTGAATCTGGGTAGTAAAATTGCCGGAATCCGCTGGTATGAGCTTCGGCAGAATCTCACGAATAATGCCTGGAGTATCTATCAGCAGGGTACTTATGGTCCGGCCGATGCAACCAGTCGCTGGACCGGAAGCATTGCCATGAACAACGACGGCAGCATCGGATTGGCGTATTCTGTTACAAATGCTTCAAGCCTGTATCCGGGGATACGATACACCGGAAGACTGGCAACCGACCCATTAGGTCAGATGACATTTACCGAGCAAACAGCAAAGGCGGGCACCAGTGTCTTATCAGGAGTTTATAATCGCTGGGGCGATTATTCTCAAACTTCGCTTGACCCCGATGGAATCACGTTCTGGCACACCAATGAATACAGTTCAGGCGGTCAGAAAACAAGAATATTTGCGTTCCAGATAATTAACCCGCTGACAGGAATTGAAAAGAGCCGCCAGCAGCCCGAACTTACATGTTTCCAATCAGACAATATCCTTGTTGTTAAAGCCGGGAGACTTCCGGCGTCAGGCGATATGATTGTGGAGTTGTTTGATATTGACGGAAAGAATCTGGCGCGTAAAACGCTGGTGCCGGTTTCAGGTTCAATAGAAACAAACTTTGATACCAGTAAGCTGGCCAAAGGAATTTATTTGGTAAGGGTGGGGAACAATGATTTCCAGCGTGTGGTTAAAGTGCTGGTTAAATAATTGTAATGGGTAAAAAAGGAAATAATTAGTAATTCCCTTTTACTTCGGCACCGGTAATAATGGCAACACTTGCGCCGCATCCGAGTCTTGATGCACCTGCATTGATAAGTGCAACCGCCTGTCCAAAATCTTTGATACCTCCGCTGGCTTTTACACCCAGTTTAGGTCCAACAACAGCACGCATCAGCGCGATATCGGGCACCGTAGCGCCTCCACCCAGAAAACCTGTGCAGGTTTTCACATAGTCGGCATCTGCTTTTTTGGAAATTTCGCAAGCAAGTACTTTTTCCTCTTCGGTAAGGAGATGTGTTTCTATGATTACTTTCAATATGGTATTGCTGCGGCAGGCGCGTTTAATAGCGCGGATATCTTCTTCAACAAGCTTCAGATTCCTTGATTTGAGAGCACCAACGTTAATAACCATATCAATTTCGTCGGCTCCGCTTGAAATGGCGCTTCGTGTTTCAAAAGCCTTGCTGCGGGTATCCATTTCTCCGAGAGGAAATCCGATAACAGAACAAATTTTTATGCCGGTACCTCTTAGTTTCTTTGCAACATAAGGCACCCAACTGGAGTTCACGCAAACCGACATGAATTTATACTGCAGTGCTTCATTGCAAAGCTGGTCGAACTGAGGCTGAATTGCTTCAGGTTTGAGCAGCGTATGGTCAATGTACCGGGCAAGTTCTGTAGCAGATAGCCTCGGTTTTGAGAATGTTGTACCTGCGTTCGTGTTCGGTGTTTCTGTTGTGCCCATTTGCCCTCTCAGGCGTGCAGCAACTTCTTTGGTTATCTTGTCGATTAGTTCATTTTGGTCCATATTACCTCCCGGTTCTTTCAATTGTCATCATTTTATTTATTCTTGGCCAATGGCGTCCTCCTTCAAAGCGGGTTTCGAGCCAAAGCCGAGCCATGGTGCAAAGTTCGGCGGCATTGTGTTGTGCCGTTCCCATGGTCAGTACATTTGCATTGTTGTGTTCGCGGCTGTTAATAATGGTCTTGTTGCTCCAGCATAAAGCTGCACGAATACCGCGTACTTTATTGCAAACCATGGATGAGCCAATGCCGGCTGCATCAAGCATAATACCACGGTCGCATTCGCCGCTTACCACTTTGCGTGAAACCGCCAAAGCAAAATCAGGATAGTCTACCTTGTCTTTGCTGTTGTTTGTACCGCAATCAACCACTTTATATCCAACAGTCTCAAGATATACCTTCAGCATTTCTTTAGAATCATAAGAGCCGTGGTCAGCACCAATAGCGATGCGTTTTACCTGATCCGTTGCATTTATTTCATCATCTTTCGTCATCACAAATCTTTCGTTTTTCCCTTTTCATTCAAATTATTGCATTGTAACCGCATCAACAATTCCAACAATCACCGTTTTGATGGTGAAGTTATCGGGCTCATTGAAAACCGAACGTGTAGAACCGCCCTCTTCAAGAACCAGTACCAAATCACCGGCACCGGCCTGTACTGTGTCAAGTGCAAGAAATGATGTTCCTTTCGCTTTTCCTGCAGGGTCTACAGGCTGCACAATCAGAACTTTTTTTGAGTCGTAGCCTTTATCTCTGATGGTGGAAACAACGTTCCCTAAAACTTTTGCAAGTATCATTTTGTATCGTCCAAATAAAGTTCATCAATAATGCCCATGATGGAAGCATCGCTTGGGTTCATCGTTGTTTCGAGCACCCTGCCGGCTTCTTTGCTTGTTTCAAAATAAATAAGTTCGCCGACACCGGATTGTATGGTATCTAGTGTAACGATAGGATCGCCTACTGCTACAAGTTTTTCGTCAAGAGGCTGTACCAATAATAGTTTGATTCCCTCAAAGGATTCCACTTTTTTGGTGCTGACCACCCGTCCTATTACTCTGCCAAATTTCATAGTTTTCTCTCCGGCTTACATTATTCTGAAATGATCAACAACAGTACAGCGTCTTTCGCGGGTAAAGGTTCTTGCCCTTGTAACACCGTCGCCCGTCGGGCTGGCAATAGTGAATGATGCGAAGCCCGCACCGCCAAAACCGAGACCGGCATAGCTTGGTCCGTTTTTGATAAAGATAGATACATTCATTGCCTTCGCCATTTTTGTCATCTTGGCAATATTCAGTGAATGCATGATGGCCGTATGCCTGAATCCATGTTCAACGGCTACAGCCATTTCAATGGCAGCATCAACGTCTCTAACGCGCACCAGCGGCATCACAGGCATCAGTTGTTCTGTCCACACCAGCGGGTGATCACGGTCAACTTCGCAAAGCAGCAGACGTGTTGATGCGGGAACAGAAATTCCTGCAGCCTGTGCTATATAGTCTGCATTTTTACCAACGAATTTTTTATTTGCCGCACCTTCGTGTCCGGGGCGACCGGCTTCAGCGATTACCATTTCGGTAATCTTGCGGGTCTGTTCGGAACTCAGTTCATAGGCTCCGTTTCTGCGCATTTCTTCTTTGAGCCTGTCGGCAACAGAATCCACGCAGATGATTTCTTTTTCGCAGATACAGATAACATTATTATCGAAGCTGGCACCATCAACAATGTCTTTTCCTGCTTTAACGATATCGGCAGTTTCGTCAACCACGCAGGGCGGATTTCCCGGACCGGCAGCAATTACTTTTTTACCGCTGTTCATCGCAACTTTTACAACCGCAGGACCGCCCGTAACAACCATGATGGCAATCTTGGGATGCGTCATCAGCTCTTTGGCCGATTCAATGGTGGGTTCGGAGCAGCAGGTAAGCAGGTTGGCAGGACCGCCGGCTTCCATAATGGCTCTGTTGAGCAAACCTACAAGGTAGCTCGACGTCTTTTTTGCTGCAGGATGCGGGTTGAAAACCACGGCATTGCCGGCAGCAATCATCCCGATACCATTACTGATAATGGTAACCACAGGATTGGTACTTGGTGTAATCGAACCGATAACGCCGAAAGGCGCATGTTCTACCAGTGTCATGCCGTTATCATCAGAAAAAGCTTCGGGCTGTATATCTTCAACGCCGGGAGTTTTGTAAATACCCAGCTCATTTTTTGCAATTTTATTTTCAACGCGACCCATACCGGTCTCTTCCTGTGCCATCTTTGCCAGAACGGCATTGTTGGCCAGACATACTTTACGCATGTTCTCAATAATCTTTTTACGGACATCAAGGGTAATATTGGTGAATGCCTTGTAAGCCTTATCGGCGGCATCAATAGCAGATCCAATATTGGAGTATACTCCGCTTGAAGTGCTGCCACTCTCGGTTGACGGAGTATTTGTCATATTCTTGACAACTTCCGTAACTAACTGTCGTATGTTTTCTTCTAAATTATCCAATTTCAAATCCTCCTGTTACATGAAAAATGGTTTAATTTCATTGTGGGGCTGGGGAATGAGCACATCTCTCACGAGAAGATTTTTTGCTTTCGCTTTCTCGGTGCCGGCTTCCATGGCCGCCTGAACGGCGTCAAGACTGCCGAGCATTTTTAAATATGATTTTCCTCCAAACCCTATTGCAAGCCTTATTTCAATAATGTTCACGCCTCCCGTTTTGGCGGCGGCATCAGCAGCTTCAATACTCGAAACAACGGATGAGGTTTCAATGATACCAATGGCATCCCATTCATCCGTTTTCACGATATTGCCGATAGCGGGCACCACATCGGGATGCACCATCGGCAGGAACAGGCTGTCAACAATACAGTCTTTGCCGCTCTCGTAACCCTGTTTGAATGAATATTCAACAGAAGCTACATCGCCACTAAAAACGATAATATATTTTCCCGGACAAATAGTTCTTGCTTCAATAATTTTTACCGGCGCAATTTTAACCATTTCATCCAGGGCTTTTATTCCGGCAGCTATGCTGCTATATTCCAACACCCCTAAGACTACAAAGCCCATTTATCCCTCATTTCTTATAAACAATCGTCTCATTCTCATCGATCATATCTATGATTGCAACAACAGCAGCATCGATGGCTTTATTTACTGTGGCAGGTGTTTCTCTTGCTGATGAACTTTCGGCAAGCAGGACCATTTCTCCGTGGCCGGCTCCAACCAGGTCAAGTGCGACAATAAAATCGCCTTTTACCGTGCCATGCTGATTGCATTTATCAACCAGCAGGTATCTTCCGCCCTCAATGTCAATATTGAGTGTGCTGCTTACCACCGTTCCGGCTATCTTACCTAATATCATAACTTCTGATTATCTTTACGATACGTGTACTGTCCGTCTTTTTCAATGAAATCAACGATGGCGATAATGGCAGAGTCGGTAGGTCTTCCTTCGGTAGTAGTCGTGAAGCGGGCACTGCTGCCCGATACATAAAACACGATCTCTCCGATGCCGGCGCCAACGCTGTCCATGGAAACAACAAAATCGTTCTTTCCTTTCATGGTCACAGGGTCAATTTTCTCAAGAAGCAGGAACGTAATTCCTTCAATCTTGGGCGCCTTGTGACTGGAAACAACCGTTCCAACAACTTTTGCTAAAATCATTTTCTGTATTATTAAGATGCATGTTAGGTTCAGCAGGACAGGTAATCCCGGAATAATTAAATTCTCAGAACCGCCTGTTCCTGCCGGACATTAACCAATCGCAAAAATTATTTCTTTGTGATAACGCGGCCCAAAGGCAGAGCGCTGTCAACATTATTATGCGGTCTCGGAATAACGTGTGTCGAAACAATTTCGCCAACTTTTTCTGCTGCGCGAACGCCTGCATCAACAGCTGCTCTAACGGCTGCAACATCGCCACGAACGATAGCAGTTACAAAACCGCCACCAATTTTTTCATAACCAATAAGTTCAACTTTTGCAGCTTTCACCATTGCATCAGAAGCTTCAACCATTGCGGTAAAACCTCTTGTTTCGATCATTCCTAAAGCTTCGGTATTCATTTCAGACATGGTAATTTCTCCTTTTTATTTTCTTATTAATATTAATTTCTAGTATTCTTCCCTTCCGGTAATCTCGGCAAGGCGTTTCTCAACTGTTTTCTTGCATTCCAGTACTTCAGCTTCTTCGCCACCGATATAAACGCGACCGAATTTTCCAAATCCCATTACATCAATAATGTTGATGCGGGCTGATTTTTCGGCTTCGTTGGCTGCGTAATAAGCATATCCTGCGGGTTCAACTTCCAGTACAAAAAGGGTATCGCCGCGCAGCAGCATCATTCCCCAGCGGTTTCTGTTGATGAGCTGTGCATGGTGGTCTTCCACGTTTTTAATCAACTGGCTGGTAAGAATTCTGGGTTTGATACGGTCAGTTTCTACACGTTCAATAGCTCTTAATACCGATTCTCCTGCCATGCGTGTATCGCCCTGACTGTCGGAATGTACCTCCAGCATACCATAAGCACGTTCTACCACCTGCATACCGGGGGTAACGTTGGTTGCCTTGAGGGCAATATCGGTAAGTGAGTTAATCTCAATACCGGGGGCAATTTCCATAATGCAGCAGGCCTGACCGGCTACCGGAAGATATCCTCTGGATACAGTGGACATGTAAGAAGCCATCTGCAACTGCAGGGAATCGAGAAAAATGTAAGTTCTTAAATCGATCATGGTTATTTTCCTTTCTTATTTGTTTTAACTCCCAACGGCAACGCGCTGTCAACATTTTGATGTGGTCTCGGAATAACGTGCGTAGAAACAATTTGTCCTACTTTTTCTGCTGCACGCGTACCCGCGTCAACGGCTGCCCTTACGGCTGCAACATCACCGCGAACTATCGCAGTAACATAACCTCCGCCTATTTTTTCATAGCCGATAAGTTCGACATTTGCTGCTTTTACCATGGCGTCTGATGCTTCAACCATGGCCGTAAAACCTCTGGTTTCTATCATTCCCAGGGCTTTCATGCCATTATCTTCCATTATTGGTCCTCCTTGTGAATGGTTAATGATTATTGTTTGTTTTGAATCCTTTACATTGAAAATACTTATCTCTCTTAAATTTAAGCCCTTGCGATAAACGGAGGGCTACACCTCAAATGAGAGAAACAAGGCAAAATATTTATGTTTGATATGATATCACTCATTTTCGGCAAATGTACTTATTTTTTTTCGTTTCACTGACAATACTACAATTATTAGAACAAAAACTAATGTAATATTGCGGCGAGTATTTATCAATGGTCATAATTCACCCTTCAACATGACACGAACCACTCCTTACCTGTCGTTGAGCCTGTTGAAACGCCCGGAAATATATGTGCGAAATAATATGTAATCAGCTGTAAAAAAGACCTTTACATTTTCATGCCTTCAGCAAAATACTTATAAAACCAGGGAATGGTTTCTATGCCTTTGAAAAAGTTGAAAAGCGGAAAATTTTCATTCGGGGAATGAATCGCGTCGCTCTCAAGACCAAAACCCATAAGAATTGACTTTGTGCCGAGAACTTTTTCAAACAATGCGATTACCGGAATACTGCCGCCTCCGCGTGTTGGTATTGGCTTTTTGCCGAATGTCTGTTCCAGCGCGGCACTGGCAGCACTGTAGGCAATGGTGTCTATGGGTGAAACATAGGCTTCGCCCCCGTGCAGGCTGGTTACCTTTACTTTTACTGATTTTGGGGCAACTTTTTTGAAATGTGCCTCAAATAATTTCTCAATTTTTTCGGAATTCTGGTTGGGAACCAAACGCATGGAAATTTTCGCACTTGCCGTTGAAGGCAAAATCGTTTTTGCTCCGGGCTCAATATAACCGCCCCAGATTCCATTTACATCCAGGGCAGGCCTGATACCCGTGCGCTCAGCCGTGGTATAGCCCTTTTCACCTTCTATGTCACCTATATCAATACTCTTTTTATATTTCTCAAGGTCAAAGGGCGCCCGCGCCATTTCGGCACGCTCGGCAGCACTGACTTCAAGCACATCGTCATAAAATCCATCAATGGTTATATGTCCGTTTTCATCTGTAAGATTTGATATCATTTTGCAAAGGACATTCAGCGGATTGGCAACAGCTCCGCCATAATGACCGCTGTGAAGGTCGCGATTGGGTCCGGTCACTTCTACCTCCATATAACATAAGCCACGCAATCCTACCGTAACAGAAGGGACATCAGGTGCAATCATTCCTGTGTCGGAAACAAGAATTACATCTGCTTTGAGCAGTTCCTTGTGCTGAGCGCAGAATTTTCCGAGACTTACAGAACCAACTTCTTCCTCGCCTTCAAGCATGAATTTTACATTGCAGGGCAATTTTCCGGTTTTACACATAAACTCAAATGCCTTGAGCTGCATAAACATCTGCCCCTTGTCATCATCTGCCCCACGCCCCCAAATTTTTTCATCTTTGATTATGGGCTCGAATGCTTTGGTCACCGTCCACAGTTCAAGCGGCTCGGCGGGCTGCACATCATAATGCCCGTAAATCATTACTGTCGGAAGATTTGCATCAATAATTTTCTCACCGTAAATCACCGGATGACCTTCTGTAGTCATCACCTCTGCCTTGTCAGCACCGGCTTCCACTATCTTCGTTTTGATGTATTCCGCGGCAGCGTACATGTCTGGTTTATGCTCTTCCTTTGCACTGACCGATGGTATGCGCATCAGGCCAAACAGTTCTTCTATAAAGCGTTCACGGTGGGTATCAATGTATTTTTTAATGTCTTCCATGTACTATCTTATTATTATGAGTTTAGAAATAAAATTGTCATTTTCTGTGGTCAATTTTACAAAATAAATTCCTTGCTGCAATGCGGACGTATTGATATCCGTCGTTTTTGTACCGCTATGCTGATGTCGGAAATCGATTGACATTACTGTTATTCCGGAACTATTTAAAACTTGCACGTTCGTTATCCTGCCGTTGGGTGGGAGAAGCGAAATACTTACAGATGCTGTTGCAGGATTCGGAAAAATCGTAAATCCTGTTTGTTCGGATGCATTATTAATCACGCTTCCTGTAAAATCAATCAGCGGCATTTCTATATACGACGCGTGGACTGAATTTGTGTAAATACGGTTCGTGGCAATCAGCGTATCGCCGGCTGCATACATTGCTTTTCCGTTGTTCAGATTGCAGTCGTAACGAGGATAGTTTGACGATGAAACATCAATACCAATGCGGTGTCCGGCCAGAAACGTATTGGCAATGTCGGGCAGGTCGATAATAATCTCGTATACCGTTCCCGGGATAAGGCTCGCGGTGTCAGAAGCATTATATCCATTTCTGAAACGTGCTCTGCGAGTGCCGTCAGCCAGCAACATTGATTTTCCGTCTGGGTAAATATCCGTCAGACGGATATCAAAATCGGTATCTTTCCGGTCGGATGAAATAAACAGATGTACCGTCGCTTTGCCTTTCATCACTACATCAGCGCCCAAAACCACCGAACGGTACAGCAAAATATCATTACGGTTCTCAACCGCAGGCGCCTGGTCGTAAGGTCCCTGAAGCAGGTCCTGCCTGAGTGTTGCGCCGCCAATCGTTGGCGAAGGATTACGCGGATCATAAATAACAGAATCATAGTCAACGGCAGCAGTCGGCATTGTTGTATTTACTGAGCCATCGTCGTGAAAATACAGATTGTAGGTTGTAAGTCCTGTCGGCGGCCATACCGCAGTATTTTGCCAGGTATTCTCGCCCATCTGAAAATACTGAATATACGGCGATGTATTCCACCCGTTTGCTTCATTATTCAGATAATACTCGAGATGCATAAGCGCGAGTGAATCGCTCCAGCCCACTGCATCATAATAATACAATTCGCCCTGCTGTGCACTTCCCACCTGTGCCGGTCCGAAGCCACCGTGTGCCCAGGGCCCCATCAGTAAGCGGTGTTTGTTACGCACGGCGAGTGGCGATGATGAATGAATGCCGTTATAAAATTGAATTAGTGGAAGAGTTTCATGATCATACCATCCGCCTATCATAAGCATCGGTACAAAAACAGAATCGGGTTTGTTGTTATAAAACTCAGAATAGGTCCACAGAATATCATGAACCGGATGTGCGCTTACCATAGTGGAAATGCCGAATCCAAGAGCATCAAGCTGTTCCACATATTCGGTACGGTAAACGCCTCCCGGATAATATTCCTGATAGTCGAACTGCGGACTTCCTACCAACGGCACGCCACATATCAGATGGGGCGGGTTTTGTCGCGCCGTTTCAAACTGAATTTTTCCGAGCGCCGAAGGACCCCAGGTTCCTATTTTACCGTTCGACCACGGCTGTGTGGCAATCCATTCCACAAGGTCATATCCGTCTTTCCCGCGATTCACATTCGTAGTACAAGCAGCTGCAGAACCGTAAAAGCAACGCCAGTCGGCAATTACAACTGCAAAATGCGAAGACGCAAGCGCGTTGCCTATGAGCGGTATTCCGATGATTCTGTATGCAAGCCTGTTGTAGGGCGTTTGTACCAAAATGGTTGACCACTGCTGCGATGTATCCGGCACATAGATATCTGCCGCCAGTTTCTTTCCGTCACGCATAGGCACCGAATCAACCAATGTTGGCGTAATGCCCTGCGAAAAGGCAAACAACGGGGCAAAAAGCAATGCGAGTATTGTTGTTTTTATTTTCATGGCTGGTTTTAGTTTACTCTCGACTCCTATTTCAGCGCTAAGTTACATTTTTCGCTTCAATCAGAAATATATCTGCAAGCATCCCAATTTTATTAATTTTGTAACCAAACACACCAATAACATGGAATTGAACGATTTTCAAAAAGCAATATTGCAGGGCATTCCCGATGTATTACCGCAGCCGGCAGACTACAATCCTATCGTGAATCACGCACCCAAGCGGAAGGATATTCTGACCGCTTCCGAAAAGAAACTTGCCTTACGCAATGCACTCCGTTACTTCGACCCCAAACATCATAGCGCGCTTGCACCCGAATTTCTGGATGAGCTGAAAAAGTTTGGCCGTATATATATGTACCGGTTTAAACCGGCATACAAAATATTCGCCCGTCATATCAACGAATATCCGCATCGGTCAAAGCAGGCAGCTGCTATCATGGTAATGCTGAGTAATAATCTGGATGAACGTGTGGCACAGCATCCTGACGAACTTATTACCTACGGCGGCAACGGCGCGGTTTTCCAGAACTGGGCGCAGTATCTGCTTACCATGAAATATCTTGCCACTATGACTGATGAGCAAACGCTGGCATTGTATTCGGGCCATCCTATGGGGCTGTTCCCGTCACATAAAGATGCGCCACGCGTGGTGGTCACCAATGGCATGGTTATTCCCAATTACAGCAAACCCGACGACTGGGAACGCTTCAATGCACTCGGTGTTTCACAGTACGGACAAATGACCGCCGGCTCTTTCATGTACATCGGTCCTCAGGGAATTGTTCATGGAACAACGATTACGCTGATGAATGCCGGACGTAAAACCGGAAATGCAAGCCTTGCCGGAAAACTTTTTGTATCGTCGGGCCTTGGAGGCATGTCGGGAGCACAGCCGAAGGCAGCCGTCATTGCAGGTGCAATCGGTGTTATTGCGGAAATAAATCCGAAAGCTACCAAAACACGGCATTCACAGGAATGGGTGGATGAAGTATTTGACAACCTTGATGAACTTATTGCGCGCATCGAAAAAGCAAAAATCAATAAAGAAGCCGTTTCACTGGCATATCAGGGAAATATCGTTGACCTGTGGGAATGCTTTGCAGAACGCGGCATGCAGGTTGATCTGGGCTCCGACCAGACCTCGCTTCATAATCCGTGGGCTGGCGGGTATTATCCGGCAGGCGTGGCTTTCGAAGATGCGAAAATTATGATGGCAGAACAACCGGAGCTGTTCCGCGAAAAGGTTCGCGAATCACTGAAGCGTCAGGTAAAAGCGATAAATACTTTATGCGGAAAAGGAATGTATTTCTTTGATTACGGCAACGCGTTTTTGCTTGAAGCAAGTCGCGCAGGTGCAGATATCATGGGCAACGATGGGCTGTTTCGCTATCCGTCGTATGTGCAGGATATTATGGGACCCATGTGCTTCGACTACGGCTTCGGACCTTTTCGCTGGGTATGTACATCCGGTAATCCCGCAGACCTTGAACGTACCGATAAAATTGCATGCGACGTTCTTGAAAATATAGCGCTCTCATCGCCTGACCGCATACAGCAGCAGATGAAAGACAACATCAAATGGATTCGCGAAGCCCAAAAAAATAAATTAGTTGTGGGCAGTCAGGCACGCATATTATATGCTGACTGCACCGGCCGAACCTTAATTGCAGAAGCATTCAACAAGGCTATCAAAGATGGAAAAATATCGGCACCTATCGTTCTCGGGCGCGACCATCACGATGTGTCGGGCACTGATTCGCCTTACCGCGAAACATCCAATATTTACGACGGATCCCAATTTACGGCCGATATGGCCATTCAGAATGTAATCGGCGATTCATTCAGAGGCGCTACCTGGGTTTCTATTCATAATGGCGGAGGTGTTGGCTGGGGCGAAGTAATCAACGGCGGATTCGGCATGGTGCTCGATGGCTCGGATGATGCAGACAGAAGGTTGAAGAACATGCTTTTCTGGGATGTCAATAATGGTATTGCACGCCGTAGCTGGGCGCGCAATGAGCCGGCAATGTTCAGTATACTGAGAGCGATGGAACATGAACCACGGCTTACAGTTACTATTCCCAATATTGCCGATGATGACCTGATTAACGAAATGATAAAATAAAGTTATTACGACAATGTTTGCTGTTCACTGATAACTGTTCACTGAAACAGGGCATAATTGTTGCTAGCCATGGTTTCTCAAATTAATACCAGTATGAAAACGGTTTTAAAAATATCAAGTATAGTGTCGATGATACTGTTGGCGGGCTTATTCGCTTGCAACACTGATAATGGCGGTGTGGATTCCGATGTGCGCGTAAAATATACCGGCGACTGGACCGCAACCGAAGGTGGTGGCATCAGTTATCCTGTCAGCATTTCGCTTGATGCAAGCAACAGTACTCAGGTGCTTATTAAAAACTTCCATTATTTTGGTCAGAATGAAAAAGCATATGCCATTGCAACGGCCAGTGCGCTCACGTTTCCCTCACAGGTAATTTGCGGAAATACAATCAACGGCTCGGCTACCTATGTTTCAAGCAGTAAAATTACCCTGCAATACAATGTAAATGATCAGGCGAATAATACTGCCTTCAGTGTTACCTACTCAAAGTGATTTTACAGAAAGCAATTCGCTTTGCTTGGTGCTGAGTTGCGTGAGGACTTCCTCATAGATAAATTTCAGCTCATCGATGTGGCGGCTGTAGAAATGTACAGAATCACTGAACTTTTTGCGGGTGATGTTATGCTTCTTCAGCACGGAAGTGTAATAATGCCCGGTATAATAATTTACATCCCTTTTGTTCCGTTGCACTTCAATTATCGCGGCTTCTGCAAGATGAAAATCAACCAGCACCGATGCCATTTGTTCCTGAGTCAGAATATTGGCAGGGGCAATAACAACTTCTTTGTGCCCACAGGAAGCAAGCAGCATAAATGCAAGTAATAATATGGAAAGCCGGATTTTCATTGGGAACAAAAATAGGAAATAATTGCATCTTCAGGACTAAATAATTATCCCGCAATCAGGGAGCCTATCTGGAAGATTCCAAAAGAAATAAACCATGCCAGAATAGTCGTATAGGCAATTACAAACAAGGTCCATTTATTGCTGCGCGTTACCTTTTTTATGGTTGTGATGGTGGCAATGCAGGGCGTATAAATGGAAATGAAAAACATAAACGAAAGGGCAACCAGAGGTGTAAAAATATTTTGTCCGGCCTTATCACCATCCGTATATTTCTGTGTTTTCAATGTTTTGATAAGATTATTTTTATCATTGCCCGGCTGATGTTCCTGCTGATATAATTCGCTCAATGTGCCTACCACCGTTTCTTTTGCTGCAACGCCGGAAATGATGCTGATGCCCATTTTCCAATCAAATCCCAAAGGCGCAATTACCGGCTCAATAGATTTTCCAAGCATTCCGAGATATGATTTTTCAATATTGGTCCGACCGTCAGTTCCGCGCGGAAAATAGCCCAGAAACCAGATTACTATCGATGCAATAAGGATGGCTCCGGCAATCTTTTTAAGAAACATTTTTGAGTACACCCAAATGCTGATAAAAGAACGACGAAGTGAAGGCAGTCGCAGAGGCATGATGGGCGGCTGATAATAATCGGATGTTTTTTTGAAAATAAATCTCTTAAGAAAGAGTGCCAGTATTGCGGCAATACCCACAGAAGTCATGTATACAAGAAAAAGCATAGTCCCTGAATGGCTCGGGAAAAAGGCCGAAATAAGAAGTACATATACCGTAAACCGCGAACTGCAGGGCATCAGCGGGTTAATCAATGTGGTTATAAGCCTCGAATGTTTGTTCTCGATTTTTTGTGCGGCCATTATCGCCGGAACATTGCATCCCAGTCCCATTACCATAGATATGAACGAACGTCCGTTAAGCCCCAATGGCTTCATTACCTTATCCATTACTTTGGTAACGCGCGCCATATAGCCCGATTCCTCCATCAGTGAAATCAACAGGAACAGTATAACGATGTTGGGCAGGAATATCAGAACACCGCCAACGCCTTTCAAAATGCCCATCACCACAAGGCTTCTGACCCAGTTGTCAGGCAACATATTATTGAGTAAATGCTCAAGCAGAAAAATAAGTTTCTCCAGCCATATCATGGGGAAATAACCCAGGCCAAAGGTGGCTTCGAAAATTATCCAGATGACCCCAATAAATATTACAATGCCGAAAACTTTGTGAGTAAGCAAAGCATCCAGCTTTTTCAGGAATGCATCCCGGCGATTATCGTGGCTTAAATCTGTCATTTTTGAAATTCGCGGCAAAGATAATAGTTATTTAGATTAGTTCCAAATAGAAATATCTGTTTCCGCGTTTTTAGCGAAACAGAATTCTTTGATTTAAACGATAAGTGCCGGATAGCATCCATTGTTTCGATAACTGCAATACTATGCTTTGTGTGAATGCGATGAAAATTATCTGCCCGTGGCCTGAACAATAATTTCGTCAAGGAATGTCCATGCGCGACCCGATGAACCACGCCAAGCGGGCAGCTTTCCGTAATTTTTTACTTCGACTCTGACGAAACGGGCTTTACGAATGCGCTTAAAATTGAGCGTGAATATTTTCGATTGCACATCAATTTCTGCTCCGGCATTTTTATTGCGCAATTTTTTAGAACCGCAGAAATGCCTGCCATCAGAGGAAAAACTAACGCGAAATTTGGTCGGAAACAGTACTTTGCTCAGGTTATCATCAAGGCAGGAAATACCAACTTGCTGTATCATTTTTATACTGTCAAGGTCTATGGTTGCCGTTACATCTTTACCGCGCCATCCCTGCCACAGGCACTCAATATCGCTGGTGCCGCGCACTCCGTCGGTGAGGCTGCCTTTTCCGTTTGCCGCGAAATCTTCCGAATAGGGTGTATTGAAGGTTATTTTTTTTCCGACAGCTAAATGAGAAACGGTTCCGTTACGGAAATATGAACTCATTTCTGCATAGTATTGCGCAGGCGTTGTGCGGGTTTCACTCAGTAATTCCGGTCCGTGTTTTTGTGTGAGGCGATAGAATTCAGAAAGCATTTCTACCGACACTTTTTTAACAAAAAGTGTTCCGTCAGGATATTTTTCAAACAACCAGTCGGGGCTGTTAACCAATGATTTTGATACTTCCAGCGATGCATAACGCAAAGGCTGCATGGCTTCATTCACACGATTTTCAAAAATAGTGTCGCCTGCCACTTCTTTCATGGCATCATTAAAAATACTAAAATATTCTTTTATTGCTGCAGGTGAAAGATAGCCATATTTGTGCAGTGCAGGCGAATCATAGATACCCAGTTTTCTGCCCGAATCATGCAATTTATTCTCGGTGCTGTGAATATACCGGCACACATACGGTCCGGCTTTACCATAGTATCCAATGCAAAAAGCATTCATCAGGGAATCAGCGTCAAGCGCTGGATTCCATAATAATTTTGCAAGCATATAACAGCGCAATTCTTCAAACTCTCCGCCAAATCCTTGCCAGCCCTGCTCGAACATCATTTGCACACCAAGTTTTTTGAATGTTTCAAGATTTGGTTTAAGTACATTCATATTTGGGAATGGAGAAGTCAGGTGCGAAAAGTTGACCACATAATCCCAAACTATAATATTTTTTGTGAGTGCTGTCCACTGGCGGAGATCACTGAAAAAGCCGGCAGAAGCCGAGTCGGATTGAATTGGCTTTCCGCGGTCTGCATCAATGGCGCACAGCATAATGTTCACGTTCCCGGCCGGCAAAGTAATCTGAGATGGCTTGCTGCTGTGCTGGTATGCGAGTGTGGAAATTATCTTGTCAGGGAAATTTTCAGCCACCTGATTCACGAAACGGATGATGCTCCCGGCATGTGAACCTTCTATGGAATCAGATGCACGGCACTTTGAACACTTACAATAATTCTGATTATCCATCTGGCCTACCGACCAGAATTTGGCCTCCGGGTTCTTCTCCATTCTTTTGCGAAGCGCCTCAACCGTGATGCGCAGCACATCCGGATCCGAAAGGCACAACTGGTCTTTCACACGCGTTTTTCCGCGCAAAGCGTAATATTCGGGATGTTTTTTATAATACTTGTCAGGCGGAACAAGGCGCAGCATGGTATGTCCCCACAAGCCCCATTCAGAAGAAATGGCAAAATCAGTTTCGCCCCGTCTGTGGGGTTCGTTATTCAGCTTATGCCAGTCTAGGTAAGGTTTCATAAAGGCCTCACCGTAGTAAACGGCGCGAAAATCAAAAGCCGGTTTTTCAATTTCATCGACAGGTCCGAGAATAATATCGGGCGAAGTGGGAATAAAAATTGCATCGGCAGCATAGTATCTGCAGCCAAGCTGCTTTTCAAGAAAATCATATACGGCATTTTGAATTCCGTGAGATGTCTTTGCCGAAAAATAGAGTGTGTTTCCGTTGCTGTGGATACGAAACCCTTCTTCACCGGTTTGCCCGATATCAAAGGTATGGTCGGAACTGTATCCCTCTTCAAATACAATAAGGTAAAATGATTTGTAGGATTCATCTGCCAGTTCAAGAGTGGCGCCTGAAATTTTTTGGATATGGTTTTGTAACACAACGGCTGCATCATGTGTGCGTTTGGAGGCGTTGCCTGCGACCTGAATACGGTAATGGCTTTTGCCGTTTACCACAATACGCAGTGAATCGGAGGCATGAACAAAAAGCCCCGTCAACAGCAGTGTGACCAACAATAAAATTCGCTTCATGGTAAGGTGTGGCGCGGCTTTGATGATTTACAACACATTCATGGATTGTTCCTTTATCTTCTCAAGCTCGTCTTTCATCTGCACCACCAGTTTCTGGATATCGGCATCATTGGCTTTACTTCCAAGTGTGTTTATTTCACGTCCTATCTCCTGGGTTACAAATGCCAGCTTACGACCGGGAGGTTCAGCATCGGCAAGGGTATCGAGAAAGTAATCCAGATGTTTTTTCAGACGCACTTTTTCTTCCGTAAAATCGATGCGCTCCAGATAATAGATCAGTTCCTGCTCGTAGCGGTTCTTATCCATCGTATTACTTTCAGCGAACGCTGCCAGATTTTTAGTGATACGGTCGCGGATGGTTCCGATACGTACCTGTTCGTATGATGCAATTTGTTTGAAATAATCATTGATGAGCCCGATGCGTTTTCTGAAATCATTTTCAAGGATGGCACCTTCATTTATGCGGAACGTATCAAATTTTTCTGTGGCATCATTAATCGCCTGAAGTAAAGTGTTCCATTCATCTTCGCCCACTTCGTCGGTGCCGCTTTTAACAACATCGGGCAGCCGGATCAGCATGCTCATGTAATCGGGTTCGGTCTTCTGATTTATTTCTTCTTTCAGCGAAAGCAAATCTCTGTAATATTGCATGGCCACACCTTTATTGATAACAAAAGGAGTGGTTTCCGAGCTGTTCTCGATATTTACATATAGGTCAACCTTACCGCGCACAATGACCGCTGCAAGCTGTGAACGGAGTTCTGCTTCTTTTTCGCGGTACGAACCGGGCATTTTGAGATTGATATCAAACTGTTTGCTGTTCCATGATTTAATCTCAACTGTAATCTTTTTTCCGCCGGTTTCGCAACTTGCTTTACCGTAACCGGTCATCGATTTTATCATACTTATGGTTTTTCACAAAGATAGAAAAATAATAATGGAAGCGTATTTATAAGGCTTTTAGGCGGAAAGGATGTAAAATAACTTTTTTTATTCCCTTTTTTTACCGACTTTTGTACCCACATTGAACCAGCAAGGGGAAATTAACGTATTAATAACATTCCGATTCCCAAAGCCCAACCATTACCATTGTGTCTGAACATATTGAACTCGGAAAGAACGGTGAAGAGGTGGCGTGCGGATATCTGCGCGAAAAGGGGTTCATTATAATCAAGAAGAACTGGAAACTCGGCGCCAATGAAGTTGATATAATTGCGCGTCACGGTGATTATATTGTGTTTGTTGAAGTGAAAACGCGCACTTCGGCATGGTTCGGAGAGCCGGAAATGTCGGTTACCAAACAGAAGCAGAAAACGCTGATACGCTGTGCCAATGCGTATATGCAAATGAATAATATTGATAAGGAAGCCCGTTTTGACATTCTCTCAATCGTTGTTTCCAGCGGAAAAACGAGCATTAACCACATTGAGAACGGATTCTTTCCTACATTATAATCACCATCAAATTAACAAAAACAACAAGGAAGCATTTTTATGGAACGAGGAAAAAGAGGTAGTGGAAAACCGGTTTCAGGCCGTCGCAAACCGGGCAGTGATACCAGGCGCCCTTACAGCATTAAAAAAGAAGGTGATTATAAAAGCAAGGACAGAACAGAAAAACCCGCCCGGCCATACAGTCGCGGTGGAGACGAAAAATCGGACCGCCCCTATGCACGCAAAGAGGGTGAACATACCGACCGGAAACGCTTTGAAAAACCCGAGAAAACATACGGCAGAAGCAGTGATGAATCGAGAGAGCGTCCGCACCGTGAGCGCAGCGACAAGCCCGAATTCAATAAAGATAAACCGGCACGCGAAGTCCGCAGAAAACGGATAAACCGCGACGGTACGCCCGCCAGAGACGACCACCGCAAGAAACGCTACGACGAACCCCGTCCGCGCAGAGATGTTGACAGTCCTTCACGGGATAAAAGAACCGACGACCGTCCTGAACGTAAATCATACGATAAACCGGATAAACCGTATACCCGTCGTGATGATGAAAAATCGGATCGTCCTTATACTCGTAAAAGGGAAGAAGACCGCCCTGAGCGCAAATCATTCGATAAATCTGACAGGCCGTTTAAGCGTCGTGATGAAGAAAAATCGGACCGCCCTTATACACGAAAAAGAGAAGAAGACCGTACCGAACGCAAATCCTACGACAGACCTGACAAACCGTTTACACACAGGGACGATGACACAACCGAACGCCCGTTCACACGCAAAAGCGATGAGGAGCGTCCGGAACGCAAATCCTACGATAAGTCCGACAGGCCGTTTACACGTAAAAGCGACGAAGAACGTCCGGAACGCAAACCTTATGGTAAACCCGAAAAATCGTTTACACGCAGGGATGACGACCGTTCGTTTGGTCACAAAAAAGAGGGCGACAAGAAAAATTTCAGCAAGAGCCGCAGGCCGGAAAAGCCCAGAGCGCGCGGAGGCGAGAGCCGTGAGCGTCCTTACAAGGAATCTTTGGAAGGCGTGCGTCTGAATAAATTTATTGCCAATGCGGGCATCTGTTCAAGGCGCGAAGCCGATGCCATGATTGAGAGCGGCGTGGTTTCCATCAATGATGTTGTGATTACACAGCTCGGAACACGCGTACAACAGGGCGATGTGGTAAAATATGGCGGGCAGACTTTGCGCGGCGAGCGCCTTCGGTATATTTTGCTCAACAAACCTAAAGGATATATCAGCACTACCGACGACCCGCATTCACGCGATACCGTGATGCAGCTTGTTGCCGACGCCTGCAAAGAGCGCATTTATCCGGTAGGTCGCCTCGACCGCAACACATCGGGTTTGCTGCTGTTCACCAACGACGGTGAGCTGGCGAAGAAACTGACGCATCCGAAACACCGTGTTGAAAAAATATATCACGTAGAGCTCGACCGTGGCCTTACTGCCGCTGATATGAAATTGATAGCCGAAGGCATTGAACTCGACGATGGTCCTGTTCAGGTGGATGATATTGCCTATACAGGCGAAGGCGGAAGCAAGAAAAAAATCGGCATTGTGATCCATTCGGGACGCAACCGCATTGTAAGAAGAATATTTGAAAAACTCGATTACAACGTTGTAAAGCTTGACCGTACGGTGTTTGCAGGCCTGAACAAGAAAGACCTGCCGCGTGCCGCATGGCGCCATCTTACCGAAGAAGAAGTGAATATTTTGAGGCGGATACGGTAAAACGTATTTTGCGGAACCTGCAAGTTCAGGTTGTTTCATGGTAGAATTTGAAGAATAGGTATGAAAAATAACATCTCTGTTTTCATTTTTATACTGGTACTTCTCATCACATCTCAAATTCACGGACAGGATTATGTCGTGGATAAAAATTCAGATACTGTACGATGCAGTATTACTTCTATTGCTGACAGCACGCTGTTTCTAAGCATTCTTTTTCATGAAGAAAAAAGAGAAACCTTCGTACATCTTTCACAAATCAGAGCATATTATTACTTAGATACACTTCATGTTCTGAATAACAATTTTCCTGAAAACAATACAACTCGGACTGAAAAAGTTTATGACAGCGTGACGCCAGATATGATTAATAAAGGTAACTTTTTCATTACAGTTGACGGCGGCTGTGATGTTACCCGCGAAATGTATTTTTTTCCGCTTTCAAACCCTCACGCAGCAGGGCTCTCCATAAAAGTTCATGGAGGATTTTTTGTTTCAAATGTGTTTGGACTTGGCCTAAAAGCGAATTGCTATTGGAATAAAGCAGAAGCTCAATATTCCAATATTATCAGAGGCTCTTCAACCTCAGAGTATAATGATAACATTCGCCTCATTTATATCGCGCCGACACTGACGATACAGTCACGGGCAGAGCCCGGGCGGCCAGTTTTATCTTTGCAATTATCCTTTGGCCCTGTTTTTTTCCATAACAAAAGTCATGAGAGGGAATACGGTTCTCAATGGGGTTTTTGGGGTTACCCGGGTACATATTGGGACTATCAGAGAGACACCACGTGGACTGTAAGGACTTATGGCGCTGAAATAAATGGTGGGATTGAGGTTCCGGTTACAAGGAATTTATTAGTGGATATACAATTGGCCTATTTTTATTCTCCGCCCGTCATCCGTCAATATGAGCAAACAATAAATATTTCAAGAATAGGAATCGCTGCAGGATTGAGATATTCTATTAAAACACACAAATAATGGGGTGTTTAGTGAATGCGCCGATTATTTTTCCGTGCGCTTCTCAAATATTTTCTTGATAATCACTACATAGAGGATTGCCGTGAAAAACGAGAACATGGCATAAACCACCGCGGGTTTTTGCATGCCGGCATTTTGTAAGATATTTCCCGATATCAGCAGTGCCAGTGCGGTATTATGCAGGCCAACTTCAATAGAAATGGTGAACTGGTCGGCAAAAGGGCGACGCAGTACCCGTGCTCCGAAAAATCCCAGCGACATGGCAAGTAAGTTCAGCAACAGCATAAATGGAAGAATATGCATGGTTTCGCTTACACTGATGCCTGTACCGCCGCTGGCAGTTCCCAGAAATATCTTGAGCGCAAAAACAGTAGCCAGAAGTGCCGGAAGTACATATTTTAAAGGCTTTTCGAGTGCTTTTGCAACCTTCACTTTATAGCGCCGTATCAGCAGGCCAACAGTAGCGGGTAATATGGAAACCATAAAAATCTGGACGATGGTTTCGAGGAACGGCAGCTGAATTTCTGCCTCTGTGTGCATAAAATTGCGCAATGCCAGATTGGTAAGCAGCGGAATGCTGAACAGCGTAATGATGGAATTGAATACCGTCATTGAAATGGCTAAGGCAACATTTCCTTTGAGCAGATGCGTGATGAGGTTGGACGAAGCTCCGCTGGCACACAGCGAAACCAACACCAGCCCGACGCGCATTTCCGCGGAAAGCGGGGCAAATGCAGCAATACCGAACGACACCAGCGGGAGGCCGATTATCTGTATTCCCAAAGCAGCAACCAATGAAACCGGGTGCAAAAAGATATTTCTGAAATCAGCGGCTGTAAGAGATAAGCCGATGCCGAGCATGATAAGTGCCAGCACCAGATTCACCAGAAGATCAACTGACAAAACACCGCTTATCATAAGGAATTCTTTTACTGATGCGAAATTAAGTAAAATCAAGGTATGGAATAATTATACTTTTTGCCTCTATCGTTCGTTACATAATTGGTCGGTATTATTAAAGCATTCATTACTTTTGCAGAAAAAAGCATCGTGAAGTTCCCGAAGGTCAGTTTTAAAATCAAGAATCCGAAGCTTGCCCGCAGGCTGAAACGGACTGCAGTTACACTGCTGATTACGCTTGTATCGCTTTTCGGCACCGGTCTTTTTGTGGGTTATTATTATGAGGATACGATCAAAAAAATCATCATTGACCAACTTAACAAAAGGCTGGCAACCGAAATACAGGTCAAAGAAATAGAGTTCTCTATTTTTAAAAAATTTCCATTCGCATCCGTCCATTTTATTGATGCCGTTGCGAAAGATGCATGGTCAGATCCCAAAATAAAAAAGGAAACACTGCTTGAGGCCAAAGATGTGTGGCTCGAGTTCAGCATTCTTGACCTCATTTTCAAAGAATTTACGATTAAACGGATTGAGGTCGACCATGCCAAACTGGCATTGAAAATACTGAAAGACGGCACGGATAATTTTCAGTTTCTGAAACCTTCGTCAGACACTACCGACAAATCATTTCAGTTTGACCTTACAAAACTTATTCTGAATGAAGTGGCTGTATCGTATCTGGATCAGAAGAACAGCCAGGATTACCGCGTACTTGCCCACAAGCTGATGCTGAAAGGCCATTTTTCCGAAAAGGATTATACACTGAATATCGAAGGGCGGCTTTTTGTGAACCGCATCCGTTCGCACCGCATCAATTATTTCAGCAACAAGGAAACGAGTGTTGATGTTACGCTTTATGTGAACAGCAATATGGGCCGCTACACGTTCAAGGAAGGTGGACTTGCCTTTGGTAATATGAAACTGGATGTTACGGGCGATATTATAAGCAATAAAACTGCCGACAGTCTGAATCTGAAAATTGAAGGCAAAAATCTGGAATTGCGGACGCTCATCGAAGAACTTCCATCGCAATATGGGGAATATTTTAAAGAATACAATTGTAAGGGAAAGTGCTATTTCACTGCCTCGATTATTGGTTCGGTAAAAGGGCAGGACAGACCTCAGGTAAGTGTTTTGTTTGGCGTTGAGAATGGAGATTTTTCGCAAAAAGCAAGCAATATGAGGCTGGCAGGAGTTAAATTTAATGCTTCCTATAGCAATGGCTCAAAGCGTGATGCATCTACTTCGGTACTTAAATTTTCCGATTTTTCTGCAAGCCTGAAAGAAGGTTCCGTTTCGGGTAGTTTTGCCATGACAAATTTCAATCATCCTGAAGTCCAGCTTAAAGCGGTTGCGAATCTGAATCTGGCGGATATCCAGGAATTCCTTAAGATTGATACGGTGAATTCTGCCAGTGGAAAATTGACTCTCGACGTTGATTTTAATGGAGTGATGAATAGCAGCAGCTTTACGATGGCCGATTTTGTATCGAGTAAAACCGCCGGAAAACTTACACTTGAAAACTGCACCATAGAATTCAAAGGCAGCAAACACAGTTTTTCGAATCTGAACGGCACGTTTGATTTTACAAATAACGACCTGGGAACAGAAAATTTTACCGGTAATTTTTCACAGTCGGATTTCGCAATTAAAGGATATTTCAGAAATCTGTTGCCTTTTTTAGTGTTGCAAAAGGAGCATTTGCAAATAAATGCTTCGCTGACATCCTCGAATCTGGATATGGATAATTTACTTCAGTATCGGATGTCGGAAATGGATACGGTGTATAAACTTTCATTAGCCGAACAACTGGATTTTAAACTCGATTTGAATATCCGTAAATTCAATTTCCGCAAATTTAATGCATCGAATATTTCGGGAACGGTAATTATGAAAGACAGGCAGTTTGTGGCCCAGAATTTATCGCTGAACGCGATGGATGGACGGATAAGCGCATCAGGTCTGGTGGATGCTTCTCAGCCCGAAAAACTATTGATAAGCTGTGACGCGAATATTAAGAGAGTCAACATCAGCAAGCTGTTTTATCAGTTCGGAAATTTTGGAATGACGAGCTTTAAAGATGAAAATATAAACGGTACGCTTACCGCAGACATACAGTTTGCATCGGTGTGGAGCAATACGTTTGAGGTGGATAAAAATACAATTTATGCACATGCCGGAATAAAAATCGAAAATGGCGAACTTATCGGTTATGCACCTGTGATGGGGCTTACGAAATTTCTGAAAGGCCGCGACCTTACGCACATAAAATTCGCAACACTTACCAATCAGATTGAAATAAAAGATAAAGTGATTTCCATTCCTGCGATGGAAATACAATCGGATGTGATTGATTTCAGCGCTTATGGAACGCACACATTTGATAATCACATCGACTATCATCTGAGTATGCTAATCGCCGATCTTAAAAATCCTTCCAAGAATAATAAAGATGACGGGAGTGAATATGGACAGATTATAGACGACGGTCTGCATAAGGAAAAATATTTTTTCCGCATAACGGGAACTGTTGAAAAACCTGAGTATATAGCAATCGATAAAGATGCGTACAAGCAAAACATAGCCGATAAAGTTCAACAGGAAAAACAAAATCTGAAATCTATACTGAACAAAGAATTTGGATGGTTCAAAAAGGATGCAGATTCAACCGGCAATAAGAAAAAGGATAAATACGACTTCAACATACAGTTTGATGATGAAGAAAAATCGGCCGATTCGACCGGTCTGCCCAAAAAAGAAACGGGTAAGGGAATAGAAAAGCAAAAACCAAAAAAACAAACCCGGAAGAAGGTAATCGTTACTGGCGGAATTGACTGATATTCATCACAATATCGTTTAATGCTGTATTTTTATTTTGCTTTTGGCGAAAAAAGACGACCTTTGCACGTCTTTTTTTTAATATACTAACTGATATGCAGGAAGATATCAATTCGCGGCTTACAAAAGTTTTCCATAAGGTATTCAAGGATGATACGATTGTCCTGGTTGATGAGATGACTGCCAAAGATGTTGAAAAATGGGATTCTCTTACCCATCTCGTACTTATTTCCGATACCGAAGAAGAGTTCGGTATCAAATTCAAACTCAAGGAACTTATCGCTATGAAGAATGTGGGCGATTTTTTGCGTTCTATTGAAAGCAAATTAAACGCACACTGATTTCTCTGTAAAGAATACCATGAAATACAAAGCAGTTGAAGTGCTGATGATTCTGCTCCTGGCAGAACTTCTGTTGGTTGGTTACGCCTTCCTTGGAAGCACTGACTATGTCCCCTTTCTCAAGGAGAACATTCGCTTTATGGAACCGTCGAAACTGGCTCAATTTAAATTGGCTGACGAAAATGCCGCTGCCGACAGCCTTCTTCAGAATTATCTTTCGGATACGGCATCGGGCGATATCATTAAGCGGACACAATTATCGGTTATCGGTCCGAAAAAGAAAAATCTGTTTCTTGTAAATCCTGCTGTTGGCAACGGCACGGCACTCGATAACTTTTTCAGAGCACTGATGGAAGAAAAGGACAGCACCGTGGTTCGCATAGCGCATTACGGCGATTCACAGCTTGAAGGCGACCGCATGACCTGCCTGATACGCGATAAGTTTCATCAAAAATTCGGTGGCTCCGGCATTGGCTACGTACCCTGCAAAGACCTCGAACCGATAAGTTATACACGTAAAAGCAGTGGTAACTGGTCGCGGTACACTGTGTTTCACGATAGATACAGTAACAGCTATTACGGCATTTCGGGCATGGTGTTTCGCTTTGGTAAAAAAGCCGTGTATCAGCCCGACGATTCATCGTCGGCAAAAGAAGGCGAGCCGAAATTCGAAGGCGGATCATTTTATAGCGGAAGCGTGAGCGTGAAGATGTCGCCGAAATACACATACAACAGTATTTCTGTAATGTACGGACGCACGCATGATTACACGGTTATGAATTATTACGATGTCGGGACCGGCGATCGATTTGCTTCAGATACGCTTCCTCCGGCGGAGGTTGCAACACTGCATAAACATAAATTCAGCAGTCCCGTTTTAAATGTAAAAATTGAATTCATTGCCGATAATGGGCCCGACTTTTACGGATTGTATTTTGATGCGAACACCGGGCTGCAAACAGATAATTATGCCATCCGCGGCCACAGCGGCGACGGGCTGATGCTTATCAATGATGACCATTTGGCGCGTATGATAAAAGAACTGAATACACGTTTGGTGATTTTCCAGTATGGAGCGAATGTAGTTCCGTATATTCATTCAGACGAAGCCTGTACATGGCTGACTGGCGTGTATTACGACCTGTTTATGAAATTCAAAAAAGCGGACCCGAATCTGAGTATATTGGTGATTGGCGCCGGCGATATGGCACATGGAGGCGAAGGCGGATGCAGCTCATATACCTGGCTGCCGAAAATTACGGAAGCACAGAAAGTCGCTGCACTGAAAGCCGGATGTGCTTATTGGGATTTATTTGGTATGATGGGAGGACTTAATTCTATTTTGGTCTGGACCAATAAAAAGCTTGCCGTTACGAACGGTCATTTTTCTGCAAAAGGGCAGGAGATTATCGCGAATGAGTTGGTTGACGCGCTTTTGGTCGAGTACAATACTTATTTACACAAGACACGCAACAAAAAATGAGGTCTAAAAAACGGAACCGGAAATATTTTATACTGCTGCTGATTCCTTTGGTAGTAGGGCTTCTGGCATTCCGTCATGCACTATTCCCCGTTCAGGGAAAGCCTGTTGTAGATAAAGATTCCCTCACCAGTCCAAGTTATGTGCAAACGCTTATTCGCTATCAGCGCTATTATCCGTTCATCCGTTACGACCGCAATTATATTGAATGGTCTGATTTTTCTGCAATTCAGAGTTTCTTTACAAAAATATCGCAGACGCCCAACCGTAAATTAAAAATACTGCATATAGGCGACAGCCACCTGCAGTCTGATTTTCCGACGGGGTACATCCGCGAACGCATGCAGGAACTTTTTGGATATGGTGGTCGCGGTCTGGTGTTTCCTTACAAAGCTGCAGGCACTCATCCTGCCTATGATTACAGAACATTTTGTAACGGCAACTGGGATTATACACGCAATATTCAGCGTGAAGCGGTTTTAGATATGGGTGTGATTGGTGCAACCATACGCACCTCAGATTCAACAGCCGGTTTCAAAATTGTATTCAGGGAAGGCTTTATCAGACCGGGGTTTACAGTTATTAAATTATTCTGCAAGCAGGATTCGCTGAGTTATGATATTCGCCTGAAAACAGGCGGTTCCTCATCGCCCATACTCCTTTCCTGCAACAATTATGCATCCAAAAAAGCATACATAGAAATTAAACTGTCAAAGCCGTCGGATACGCTGGAATTCATCATTAATAAAACAGAAAAGAAGCAAAACTTTTTTGAATGCTATGGTATACAGGTCGAAAGCAATGAAGATAAAGGCGTGCTGTATAATTCCATTGGTATCAATGGTGCCGGTTATAAAAGTATTCTTAAGCAGCGATTGTTTGGAAAACAGCTTCCATCGGTCGATCCCGACTTAGTAGTGATTGACCTTGGTGCCAACGATTTCTATGCAGGAGGCTTCAATGCCGCCGATCTTGAAAAAGATCTTTCTGCCATCATTGATACTATAAAAAGAGCCTGCCCCGCCGCATGCATCATTGTTTCAAACTCTCAGGATATTTTTTACAAGCGCCGCCGCAGCATCCCGCAGTGCAAGGATTTTATGGAGTTAACCAAACGTGTGGCGATGGCGAAAAAATGCGCATTCTATGATTATTATGATGTTGCAGGCGGAAGTAATTCGATGACACTTTGGTGCAAAGCGGGATTGGGACGTAATGATAAAATTCATCTTTCGGCACCCGGCTATTATGTTCGCGGAGAACTGCTGCTGAATGCCATGCTGAACTCGTATCGTCTGTCGTTGGCGCGTTTCCGAAACGATAGCCTGGATGCGCAAAAATATATAATTGATACTACGTCGCTGAAAAAGTATTTTGTTGACGAAATAAACATCAAACAGGAAAAGAACGAAAAAGAGCCAAAAGCCGTCTACAATGAGCCGGAACAGGAAACAGAAAGCGGAGACAAAATTTATTATACCATTCGCTCAGGCGATAATCTGGGCAGTATTGCCGAAAAATACGGCACTACGGTAAGTAATCTTCAATACTGGAACGGACTGCGCGGAACAAAAATTGTGGCCGGAGAAACCATTGTAATCTATAAAAAAGGGGCAGGCGCCGATAAGCTGCAAAACAAAACTACGGTAGAGCAGAAGCAGTATGTAAAGCCAAAGCAGGACGCCATTGTTCCTAATACTGTGCAGAGTTCACGTAAAGGAAATTATAAAGTTACTTCAGGTGATTCGCTTTGGTCAATTGCAAAAAAGTACGGGACAACCGTTGAAGCAATCAAGAAAGCAAATAAACTGAGCAGTGACAAACTGAGTATTGGGCAAACGCTAATTATTCCCTGATTCTTTGAAAAATATTTGTTCAGCTATTTAAGGGCGCAAAATGAAAAGTAACAAATGAATGATTTTTTAACATCTTTATTATACCATGCACAATCACCGCTCATCTTCAATTCGGTGTTGTTCATACTTTTGTTCACGCTGTTTTATGTGGGATATGTGTTCGTTTATAATGATGTCCGCAAACGCAATACGCTGTTATTGATTTTCTCGCTGTACTTTTATTATAAGATAAGTGGGCTTTATGTGATATTACTTGTGTTGATGGGCACATCCGATTTTTTTATCGGCAAAGCCATGTTCAGCAGCACAGTCGATTCTAAACGAAAACTGCTGCTATTTTTGTCGCTGTTTATAAATATCGGGTCACTGATATTTTTTAAGTATACCAACTTTTTTCTGAATTCATTGTTTGGCGCGGCAGGACAGGGCGAATCGCCCATACTGTTGAACCTTATAATGCCCCTGGGAATTTCATTTTACGTTTTCAAAACACTATCTTATATTTTAGATATTTACCGTGAACGAGCGGAAGAATATGAAAAGAGCTGGCTCAATTATCTGTTGTTTGTTTCATTTTTTCCGAATATTCTCGCAGGTCCCATTTCAAAATCGCGCGACTTACTGCCGCAGTTCAGACAGAAGAATGAACTCACCAATGAGCTCATTGGCGCCGGATTATTCCTGATACTGGTTGGAGCATTCAAAAAAATATTCATCGCCGATTTTCTGGGCGCAAACCTTGTTGACCGCGTATTTGATTCGCCGGAATATTTCACCGGTTTTGAAGGACTGATGGCAACTTATGGCTATACGGCTCAGATTTATTTTGATTTTTCCGGTTATACCGATATCGTGATAGGGCTGGCCTGCCTGATGGGATTCAGGGTAGAGCCCAACTTCAATAAACCATTTCTTGCAACCAATGTTGTGGATTTCTGGCGCCGCTGGCATATGACGCTTTCCGGATGGCTCAATGAATACGTGTTTTACCCGTTATCATACAATTTAAGAAGCTACAAAAAGCGCGGTATCGTAATCGGCGTTCTTATCACATTTTTTATTTCCGGATTGTGGCACGGACCGGCATGGACTTATATTCTGTGGGGCATCAGCCATGGCATTGCCATTGCATGGACCATGACAACCGGCGACGCTTTTGCAAAGCTTGGTAAAACAATTCCAAAATGGTTGTACCGCTTTCTGAGCATCATTATTACCTTCCATTTTCTTACGTTCTCAATGATATTATTCCGCGCACCGGATTTGAACGGTGCATGGAAAATGTACACACTCATATTCACAAAATTTGATATCAGTGTGGCGGCACAATGGGCACAACTATACATGAAGCCATTGATAATTCTGATACTTGCCTACGTGCTTCATTACCTTCCCATGAAATGGATTAACTTTTTCAAAGGCGTTTATGTGAAGATGCACTGGACCGTGAAGGCGCTCATCGTAGTACTGGCAATTCTGTTCATTTATCAGGCATACAGCTCCGATGCACAACCCTTCATTTATCTGGAGTTCTAATTTTTTTCCGAGATATAATTTTCTGACATTGAATTATTATGTCATTCATTTTTTCTCACGCAAAGGCGCAAAGGCGCAAAGAATTCTCATGTCCCTTTTTTACCCATGACAATTAACTCATGTCCGTTTTTTGCTGTTTTTTGGACATGAACCAAATTCAGTCATTGAGCCTGCCCGTCCGTTCAGGCGGGCCTGTCGAAATGCCGAATTGCTGAATTTTCAAATTGACAAATTGTTCACTGTTCACTGATTTTACGCAAAGGCGCAAAGAATCCTCATGTCCCTTTTTTACCCATGAAAGCCAATAATTCTAAAGATTGATTTGTTATTTTGCGGAAACCACCAGAATTGACGGTGCGTAGTTAATCCAGTCTTCGTTTCGTTGTTTTGCCTTATTCCAGTATTGCATGCTTACAATGATCAACTCTGTACCTTCCGGAACGGTACTATCATTGATGCTGGCTACTACGCGGCGGATGCGTGTTGCATTATGTTCATTACGGATTCCCCACAGACCGGAATCTTTTTCCAGTAAATTATGTTTATCCAGAATTACTAATTCATTTTGTGGATCGGACATGAAGTGCGCCAGAATGGCTGAGATATACTGTTCGCTCAGGTCGTCTATAATTAAACTTGCTTTATGAATATTGTTGAATCCACGGTCAATAAGAACAGCTACCGGGCATACAATATCTTCGGCCAAAAATCGCACCTTACCGCCGGTTTCTTCGTGAGAGAATAATTGTCGCGAGCTTCCTACAAGCATGAGGTTGAACTTGCCGCTGTTGGCAAACTGTATAATCTCACGACTGACATCGTTCGTTGAGCGATATTCTGTTTTTATCTCCGTATCCAGACTGCGCGCGGTTTCTACGATGGGTCGGAATCCTTCAAGTTCAAAAACGCGTGCTTCATTCATGGATATATCTGCCGACGGCGAAAGATGAAGCGCGGTGATTTTATTTTTCGGACCATTCTTCAGCCCAAGCTGAACGGCAAGTTCGAGCAGGCGGCTGCCGGAACGCGGCGACCCGAATGAAATCAGCAGGTGGTAGGCCATGCCGGCCATTTTATTCAAACGTCGTTCTTTTCTGTTCCAGAAAAATTCAATAGTATCAATAGCCGGACCGGTCATGAAGGTTGTTGTGAGCGCCATGATTACAAGCATGGTGAATATCTCGGGATTCAGAATACCGAGCTCGTAACCGATGTTCAATACCACCATTTCCATCAGTCCGCGGGTGTTCATCAGCGCTCCAATGATGAGGCTGTCTTTCCAGGGTTGCCCCGTCATCTTTGATGTAAGTGCGCTTCCGAGAAACTTCCCGACAACGGCAACAAGAATAATAATAGCGCAAACACCCCACAAATGGCCTGAGTTCAGCAATCCGACCTGTGTGCGCAAACCTGTGAACACAAAGAAAAGCGGAAGCAGCAGCACGAGGCTTACGTCTTCCAGCTTTTGAGCCAGAATGTGCCGGAATTGCGTTTTGGACGGGATAATGACACCTGCCAGAAAAGCACCGAACAGCGCATGAATGCCAATCAGTTCAGCTAAATAACTTGAAAGAAAAAGAATTCCAAATATAAGCGCAACTATCGGTTTGCTGATGGTTTCACGTGACATATAATGAATGGCGACCCTGTTCAGCAGGGGTCGTACGGCATACAGCATGAAGGCTACAAAAATTACGGAAAGTGCGATGGTCATCAGCGCACCGGTAATCACGCCCGCTTTTACGATGGCTATCACAATGGCAAGGATGCACCACGCCATAACATCGCCGGTAGCTGCGCTGGTTAGCGCCATTGTGCCAATAGAACTGCGTGCCATACCCCGTTCAAGTACTATGCGTGCAAGTACAGGAAATGCCGTAATGCTCATACTTATACCCAGAAATAGTGCGAATGCTGTAAATGAAATGTTGGCCGGCGCGAATTCTTGATAAATGAAGAGAGCCAGTCCTGTGCCCAGAAAGAAAGGTATAAGTATGCTGGCATAACTGACAATGGCAGCATCGGCGGCTCTCTTGCGAAGCACTTTTAAATCAAGTTCCATACCCACAATGAACATGAAGAGAATCAATCCTATCTGACTCAGGAACTGTAAATTTTTCAGCGACTCCAATGGAAACACAAATGACGAGAATCCCGGAATGAGTGTTCCCAGCAACGATGGCCCGAGCACAATACCTGCAATGATTTCACCAATCACGCTGGGTTGGCGTATCATTACCATAAGACGTCCCAGAGCCCTGGCAACAATCAGAATGAGCAGAATTTGTAAGATAAGAATGGAAAGGGGGTGCTGCAGATTTTCTTTGAATCCTTCAATAACGGCAGGAAAACCATGAGAGCCGGGAGAATTTTCTATTATCCGTGTACTAGTTACTTTGCCTGTTTCCTGTGCTTGTCCATGAACAAACACCTGCCACATCAGCACTCCGAAAAGTGCAATAGTAACGATGTAAAACAGCGTATTTCTGCCTGTTTTCATAACCGTGGCTTATACGCTTGCAAAAATAAACAAAAGGAAGCTTCGCACTGCAAAACTTCCTTTTAGTGTTAAATTAATGGATGTATTAAGCGCCGGGCGTCATCGGATTTACAAATACCCGGGCTTTCAGTTCGCGGTCCAGCATCAGCAAACCTTCTCCTTTACCGCCAATGAGCTTAAGCTGCTGAAGAATAGCCGTTGCATTGGCTTCTTCCTCCACCTGTTCTTTTACAAACCATTGCAGGTGATTGTTTGTTGCGTGGTCGCGTTCTTTCAAAGCAAGGTCAACCAGATTGTTGATTAATCCGGTAACTTTCAGTTCATGTTTGAGAACAGCGGCCATCACATCCAACGGGCTTTTCCATGATGAGTCAGGTTTGTCGATAGCGCCCAGAGTAATCTTAGCGCCGCGATCTTTCATATAAATATAGAACATCATCGCGTGAGCGGCTTCTTCCTGAGCCTGAATCTCCATCCAGTGCGCAAATCCCACCAGATTCGCTTCATTCAGGTAGGCGGCCATTGAGAGGTAAAGGTATGATGAATAAAATTCTGCGTTGATTTGTGTATTCAGCGCATCTTCCATTTTTTTGCTTAACATAATTCAATCTCCTTTTTTTATTGATATTTCGTGTAAAATTACGAAAATAAGCATACGAATCCCAATAAAATCATGATGATTTTGGTCAACAGAAATTATTAATATGCAAGCAACCAGGATTACTTACATTTAGCATCTGCGTTGGATTTGGCGCTGCTGCTGCCAAGCTCGGCACCTTTTTTCCAGTCGGCGCAAGCACCCGCTTTATCGCCTTGAGCTTCTTTCACCATTCCGCGATAGAACCATGCATCAGCCATATCGGCTTTAATAGAAATTGCTTTGTCGAAATTCTCGAGAGCTTTAACATAATCCTTGGCATCTTCAAAATCAATGCCCAGTTCAACGTAAGCGCTGGCATTGTTAGCATCAAGCGAAATAGCTTTATTGAAATCTTCGCTTGCCTTATCAGCCATTTTTAATAATTTATATGATTTGCCGCGATACACATACACGGGAGAATTGGACGGATTGAGTTCAATATACTTTGTGAAGTTGTCGACCGCACCCTGATAATTGGCTCCGTTATGAAAGGTAATGCCACGGTCGAGATACGCTTCTGCAAGTTTAGGATTGAGCTCAATGGCTTTTCCGAAATCGGCAATCGCATTGCTTGCTTCGTCAAGTGAGCGCTCTGCAAGACCGCGACGGTAATAAGCGTCGGCAAAATCTGCTTTGAGCGTAATTACTTTAGTAAAATCACTTTTTGCCTCAGCAAATTTAGAGAGTGCCAGATATGCCATTCCACGGTTGAACCATGCATTGTAAAAATCCGGTTTCAGCTCAATGGCTTTTGAATGATCTGTAACAGCACCTTCATAATCTTTAACATTGAATTTGCAGATACCCATATTATCGAAAGCAAGCTGACTCTTTGGGTTGAGCTCTGCGTATTTTGTATAATCGGCAATAGCTTCGGTGTATTTACTGCTGAGCTGATAGGTTACGCCTCTTTTAAAATACGCTTCTTTGTAATCGGGTTTCAATGTAATGGCCTGCGATAAATCGGCAATAGCTTCCGTGAGTTTATTCTGATCTTTTTTCACCGAACCACGCTGAAAATAAGCGCTGGCATAATCAGCTTTCCATTCAATGGCTTTGGAATAATCGTCAACGGCTCCGGCAAGGTCTTTTTTAAATACTTTACAATTGCCCCTGAAATACCATGCTTCAGCTTTGTCGGCCTTAAATTCAAGTACTTTATTGAAGTCGTTGATGGCGTTATCATAATCTTCAAGTTTGATATACGCCTGACCGCGGTTAAAGAAAACATCTGTAAAATTCGGATACAGCTCAAGCGCTTTTGTATAACTCTCAATGGCGCCTTTATAATCTTTGGCAGTGAATTTCTCATTGCCTGTCTTGGCATATTCTTCAGCTGTTTGAGCGCCTGCAAATCCAAAAAATAAGCACATAATCACCAGTGCAAAAACAAATTTTTTCATGTTTTGTATCCGTGTTATTGTTAATAATAAAGTACTCTTGTTCCGGTATTTTTCTCAGTATTTTCCGCGTGGCTTCCGGAAGCGCCAAATTACACGCAGAAACAAAATCCTTCACTGCATTCGTATCGTCAGATTCTTAACTGAACGGCAGCGAAGGCGAAATATTGCTTTCCCGCTACGGAGAAAACTGCTGCAAGATAATAATTTCTTTGAAATGAGCCCACGGCGTTTTAGTATTGTCCGATGATGCTGATTCTTATCAGCGGAGCAGTACGCACAATACATAATGTAACGAAAATATTTTTACCTTTACGAAAATTAACAGCCATGGTGTATCTCACCCGCAGGGAACATTTCAATGCCGCACACCGTCTTTTTCGTCCCGATTATTCGGATGAAAAAAATCTTGAAGTGTTTGGCAAATGCTCTAATCCAAACTGGCATGGCCACAATTATACCCTTTTTGTTACCGTAAAAGGTCCGGTTGATGCGGGTACGGGTTTCGTAATGAACCTGCACCGCCTGAGTGAGATTATTCATGAGCGCGTACTTCAACACATGGATCATAAAAATATCAATATTGAAGTGCCGTTTATGAACGGTCGCTTGGCTTCCGCCGAAAACATCGCTATTGCAATCTGGGAACAACTTGAAACCGATGTGAAAAATGAAAATGCCATACTTCACTGTGTGAAGCTTGAGGAAACCGAGAACAACAGTGTGGAATATTACGGAACACAGAACACAGTTTTGCAAGTAAATTAAACTAAAGAACTATTTAAAATGGAACTGAATAAGCAGATGGCACAGGACAACAAAATGGATGATTACGAACGCGTTGATACTTACAATCCTGAAAGTATTAAAAACCTCGCCGCTCACTATACCGAAGTTCTGAAGCTGGTGGGCGAAAATCCGGAACGGGAGGGATTACTGAAAACGCCCGAACGCGTGGCAAAAGCAATGCAGTTCCTTACGCACGGCTACGACCTGAATCCTGTTGAGATTTTACGGTCGGCCATGTTCAAAGAAGATTACCGCCAAATGGTTATTGTAAAAGATATTGAGATTTATTCCATGTGCGAGCATCATATGCTGCCATTTATAGGTAAAGCTCATGTTGCCTATATTCCCAATGGATACATTGTAGGGTTGAGCAAAATTCCGCGGGTGGTAGATGCATTCGCGCGCAGGCTTCAGGTGCAGGAAAGGCTTACCACACAAATAAAAGACTGCATTCAGGAAACCCTGAAACCCTTGGGCGTCGCCGTTGTTATTGAAGCAAACCACTTGTGTATGATGATGCGGGGTATTCAAAAACAGAACTCCGTAACCACAACTTCTGATTTTACCGGAGCATTCCTGATTGACAAAACACGGCAGGAATTCCTGCATCTGATAAGCTCAAAACTGCATTGACAGATAGTATATTGAGATTAATAATTATTCCCTAACCCCTAACCCCGATTCCCTGAATTATGATTATCGATGATTCTCTGATGAAAGATGCGCTGGCCACATTGCGGAAATGGTGCGCCATACAAGAACGCTGTCAGCAGGAATCTTTTTTTAAAATGCGTAAACTTGGCTTGACGGCAGAGCAATCGGAACAGGCAATTGGTCAGCTTATTTCTGAGGGGTTTATCAATGAAGAGCGCTTTGCGCGGACGTTTGCGCGGGGTAAGTTTCGCATAAAAAAATGGGGCAGACGCAAGATTTTGTTCGAGCTGAAAAAGAAGAAAATTTCCGAATACTGCATACGGCGGGCCTTGCAGGAGATTGATGGAGGCGACTATCAATATACACTGAATGAACTAATCCGTAAAAAATCAAAAGATATTAAAGACGGGGATTTACATGTCCGCAATCGGAAACTGGCGTCGTTCCTGATATCCAAAGGTTTCGAGTCTGAATTGGTGCGCGAAGCCTTACATGCCGATGAGGAATAGGAGAGACGATAGTAATAAACACAGACTTTTTACGCTGCCATTTTTCATTCATCCAATATTGTCTATCTTTGCCCTTTCAATAAATAACCCCCACCATGATCTATAAAGAGTCTATCAATGACCTCAACAGAAGGCTTGACGACCTGAGGAGGTTTCTTTGACGTTGATGCCAAACTGCAACAAATAGCCGAAGAAGAACTTCTTACGCAGCAACCCGGTTTCTGGGACGATTCTAAAAAAGCCGAACAGGTACTCAAAGGCCTTAACATCAAGAAAAGCTGGACTGACGGATTTACGCAGGCAAAAGCCGCATTCGACGACCTAGTGGTTATTTTCGATTTTTTAAATGAAGGCGAAGCCACCGAACAGGATGTTGAAAAACAATACAGCATCGCTCTGGCACAACTCGAAAAACTCGAGTTTCGCAAAATGCTCAGTGGCGAAGAAGACCGACTGAGTGCTATCGTAAATATCAATCCGGGAGCCGGCGGCACCGAAAGCCAGGACTGGGCGCAGATGCTTATGCGTATGTATGTGCGCTGGGGCGAACGCAACAATTATAAAGTTAATATCATCAGCGAGCAGGAAGGCGAAATTGCCGGTATTAAATCTGCTTCCATAGAATTTGAGGGCGAATTCGCCTTTGGCTATCTTAAAGGAGAAAACGGCGTTCACCGCCTTGTGCGATTGTCGCCGTTTGATTCTGCCAACAGACGGCACACATCATTCGCTTCTGTTTATGCCTATCCGGTTATTGATGACAATATCGTTATTGAAGTAAATCCTGCCGAAATTACCTGGGATACATTCCGCAGCAGCGGTCCGGGCGGGCAGAATGTAAATAAAGTGGAAACAGCTGTCCGATTGAAGCATAATCCCACCGGTATTGTTATTGAATGTCAGGAAACCCGCTCACAAATGCAGAACAAAGACAAGGCGATTCGCATGCTCAAATCGCAATTGTACGAAATAGAACTGCGTAAGAAACGCGAAAAGATAGACGAGATAGAATCCACAAAGAAAAAGATTGAATGGGGTTCGCAGATACGGTCATACGTAATGCATCCTTATAAAATGGTGAAAGACCTGCGTACAGGTGTTGAAACATCAAACGTTCAGGCGGTGATGGATGGCGACCTGGATGAGTTTACCAAAGCGTTTTTGATGGAGTTTGGAGGCTAAAAACAGACAACAGATTTCAGACATAAGACAATAGACAACAGCAGGCTGTATGTGTTTATTTGAAATAAAAAAGTCGTCCTTTTGAGACGACTTTTTATATTTTATCAAAACGGATTTCCGTAATATTATTTCCCGAAAATCATTTTGAAAAAGTCATTGAAAATGGCAAAACCCATGATGGCAAACAAAATTACCATGCCTACTACCTGAGCGCGTTCCATGAATTTATCGGAGAATTTTTTCCGCGTTACCATTTCAATCGTTGTGAAAATAACATGACCGCCGTCCAGAGCCGGTATCGGTAAAATATTCATGAATGCGAGCACCATTGAGAGCAGCCCGGTTATCATCCAGAAGCGGAACCAGTTCCAGGTGCCACCATAAATTTTGGCAATTCCGATAGGTCCCTGTATCGATTCACGGGCGCTTTCTTTGCCGCTGATTATTTTCCCCAGTCCGCGAACATTTGCCATTAAATTGCCCATCGCATCGGAAATGCCATATTTTACCGCTGCAAAAAACGAATAGTCTTTCAACGCATAAGGCATTTTGCACAAAATACCGATGTATGCGGTAGAATCCAGAGCCAGCTTGAGTGTTACCGTATCTTTACCGCGCAGTACTGAAAGCGGAATCGTGCCTCCTCTGTGATTCCAGGCCTGCTCACGCAAATTCCCGTAACAGGTAACAGGAGTAGAGTCAACGGAAAGTGCAATATCACCTTTTTTAAGACCTGCAATTTTAGCGGGACTTATTTTATATGTTTTTTCATTGGTCCAAAGGGTGTCCAGAATACTGTCAACAACGCAAGGAAAGTTTTGCGCGTCGATAAAATAATCGCGTATGCCTTTGCTGTAGGTTTTATAAAAATCGCCGGGTATTTTAATATCTACAGGTTTGCCGGCACGTTCAACGGTTATGGTAGCACCGAGCAACACATTGGTTGCCGTAACATCTTTAAACCGTTCAATTGGATCGCCGTTCACAGCAAGAATTTTATCGCCTGTTTCAAAGCCAAGTTTGCGACCGGTTTCATATGCATAAACCCCATTTGCTACATTTGCATTGGGAAGGTATTGTTTTTCGTAATGCATGATAATACCTGTGAAAATAATCATGCCTACGATAAGGTTCATTACCACACCGGCAATCATTACGATGAGCCGCTGCCATGCAGGTTTTGACCTGAATTCCCACGGCTGCGCCGGTTCACTTAGTTTTTTGGTGTCGAGTGATTCATCAACCATACCGGCAATTTTAACATAACCGCCAATAGGAAGCCATCCGATACCAAATTCTGTCCCGCCAATTTTTTTATGAAAAAGGCGAAAACCCCATGCATCAAAAAATAAATAAAATTTTTCAACCCTGATTCCAAATGCCCTGGCTGCAAGAAAATGTCCGAGTTCGTGCAAAATAATCAGTAATGAAAGGCCCAGAATTAGCTGGGCGGCCATGATTAAACCTGTCATATTCGTTATGTTATATTTTTGTTTTTATAAGGTCAGCGGCAACAAGCCTTGCTTCCCTGTCAGTATCTGAATACTCATTCATTCCCGGCTTTGCAATGAAGGTTATTTTCTGCATGCATTGTTCGATAATTCCGGGTATTTCATTAAATCCGAGTTGTCCATCAAGAAAAGCACTTACCGCAATCTCATTGGCTGCATTCATGATACAGGGCACATTGCCACCCGTATTCAGGGCTTCATACGCAAGAGCGAGGCAACGAAATGTCTCTGTGTCGGGTTTTCCAAATGTAAGCCCTGAGTGCATACCGAAATCAATGCGCGGAGTGTCTGTTTTGAGGCGTGCCGGGTACGAGAATGCGTATTGTATAGGTAATTTCATATCGGGAATGCCCATCTGTGCTTTCACGGAACCATCGCAGAACTGAACCATGGAATGAATGATAGATTGCGGATGAACAACAACTTCTATCTGCGAAGGCTTGAGATTGAAAAGCCAGCGGGCTTCGATAACCTCCAGCCCTTTATTCATAAGTGTTGCAGAGTCGATGGTAATCTTGTTCCCCATATTCCATTTGGGATGATTGAGCGCTTCGGCAGATGTTGTATTTTCAAGCTCGAGTCCGGTTTTACCATAAAATGGACCACCCGATGCTGTGAGATAGATTTTCTCTACCGGATTGTGAAATTCGCCGGCAAGGCATTGAAAAATAGCCGAATGTTCTGAGTCAACAGGGTAAATATTTACTGCTTTTTCGCGGGCAAGAGCAGTTATCAGGTCGCCGGCAACTACCAGACTTTCTTTGTTGGCGAGTGCAAGTTGCTTCCCACTTTCAATAGCATGCATAGTTGATTTTAACCCTGCAAATCCTACGATGGCAGCCAGTACAAGATCAATTGTCTCCATTTCAACAATGGAAGCAAGGGCTTCTTCCCCGGCAAAAACTTTGATATCATGAGGTTCTAACGCCTCTTTTACCATGGAATAAGCCGATTCATCAGCAATAACAACCGCATTGGGCGAAAACTCCAACGCCTGTTCTATAAGAAGCTGGGCGTTATTGTTTGCTGTAAGTACTTCGGCTTCAAAATGTTCGCCATGTGTGCGAATTACATCCAACGCCTGCCGGCCAATGGAGCCTGTCGATCCTAAAATTGCTATTCTACGTTTCACCGGGTATGAGGCTGTATTTATTATCAGAACGACATATAATCTTTGGGATTCACGGGCCTTCCGTTATACCATAATTCAAAATGCAGGTGCGGACCTGTTGACAATTCACCGCTTTCACCTACAATGGCTATCGGGTCGCCGACCTTTACATATTCACCTTCTTTTTTCAAAAGCACCGAATTGTGTTTATACACCGAAATAATATTGCTCTGATGTTGAATGGCAATAATATACCCTGTTTCTAAAGTCCAGCAGGCTAATATCACGGTACCATCCAGTGTTGCTTTTACCGCTTCATTCTTTTTAGTTACAATATCCACGGCAAAGTGTCCGGTCTTCGGATTAAACCCGCTGGTAAGTATTCCTTTAATGGGAGGGAAAAAGAAGAAGCTGTTGATGGTTCCGGCAGCAGAACTTTGATCAGAAAAAGTGAGGTTATATTGTCCGCCGTTCTCAAATTCATTACGTAATTCAGAGTCTTCCTTCGAAATGGTGAAATCCAGATCTTTATATTTATTAACGACCGTATCCGATGGTTTATCTGAATCGTTGCCCGGAATTGTTTTTCCTTCAATAATATATCGCAGATTCAGTATATACTTGTTTTTGGCCGCGATATCGCGCTCCATAGAATCAGTGCGCAACGTAAGCTGAAATATTTCTTTTTGAAGATTGACGTCGCCGTATCCCGGAATATATTCTCTGAGCGGGGTATAGGCAATAATAAACGTAGTGCCAATAACAAGAACAATTGCAACGGCTCCGACTGCAACAAACACATTGAGCCGCGTAAGACGAAACGACAGCTTGCGTTCAAACGTAGAGTCGTTCATGATTACCAGCCGGTACTTATCATGAAGCTTCTTGCGTATCCTTTGCCAGCGCGTTGGCAGTTGGTCTGTCATCCTGTGTGCATATTAATTATAGCCTGCAAATATCGTAAATAATCCCATGCCGCTTCATGAGACCTTAAAATTGACCAGGTGTTATGTACTGAAATCGTTTATATTTATGGTATATTTGCTGACAATTTCGAAAAAATAAAATATTTTTGTGAAAAATTAGTTATTGAGTAGAAAACGCCTGTAACTTGACTCGGATAAACGTATTCAGAAAGGTAATTATTGCATTGTTGTTCGTTGCAGCCGCAACGGGCTTTTCTTGTTCCACTAAGAAAAACACGTTCACACGTCGGACATACCATAACCTTACAGCCCATTATAACGCCTACTTCAATGGAAATGAATCGCTCAAAGAAGGGGTTGCCGATTTAGCGAAGGCGAACAAGGATAACTTCATTAAAGTGCTGCCCGTTTTCGAACTCGGGAAAAAAGAAGATGCGCAGGTGGTGTATCCGCAAATGGACCGAGCCATTGAAAAAGGCTCAATTGTTATTCAGCGACATTCTATATATATCAAACGCGTTGAGCACGTTAAGTGGATAGACGATGCTTATATGCTCATTGGTAAGTCGTATTACTACAAACAGGAATACGATTTAGCGCTGATGACTTTCAGTTTTATAATGGACCGTTTTAAAAATGGTCTTGTGTATTATGAAGCCGTATTATGGAAAGCCAGAACCTACAATGAACAGGGAAAATATGACTATGCCGAAGCCCTTCTCGCCTCTATTACAAATAAAATAGAGCGGAACAAGGGAACACGAAATGCTGAAAAAATGTTCCCGCTGGTATATGCCGACCTCCTTATCAAGAAAGAACAATATGGTGATGCTATTGAATACCTGCAACAGGGACTTCGCCTGAACCATTCCAAGAAAATCCGTACGCGTCTTACTTTCATTCTCGCGCAGGTATATCAGCGCACGGGCAATGGAGCCAAAGCCGCCGAATATTACCGCAAAGTGCTGGATTTGAATCCTCCATACGAAATGACCTTTGCCGCGAAAATAAATCTGGCTAAAAGTTATGATGTTACGCAGGGCGACAGCCGTATGATAAAAAAGCTGCTTAACCGCATGCTTCGCGACAGCAAAAACAAAGAGTATTTTGACCAGATATATTATGCGCTGGCTGAAATTGCCTTGAAAGAAAATGACGAGGAAGCAGGCATTAAATACTTGAAACTTTCAGCGCAAACCAGTATTTCCAATACCTATCAAAAAGCCATTTCTTATCTTAAATTGGCTGATATTTATTATGAAAAACCACAGTACAAGCCGTCACAGATTTATTATGACAGCTGTATTCAGTTGCTGCCTAAAGACTTTCCCAACTATGCTACTATAGAAGGTCGTAAAAATACCCTGACCGATTTGGTGAAAAATATCAACATTCTGGAGCTTGAAGACAGTCTGCAGGTGCTCGCCAAAATGACCGACAGTGAACGCAGGGCGAAGATTAATGACGTCATCAATAACCTCATTAAACAGGAAGAAATCAAACGGCAGGAAGAAGCCGACAGGCAACAGTCGCTGTATAGCTTACAGCAAATGAATCAGGGGCAGCAGAATTTGGGCGGTTCTCAGTGGTATTTTTACAATCCGTCGGCTATGAGCTTCGGCTATTCGGAATTTGTTAAAAAGTGGGGAAATCGCAAACTTGAAGATTTGTGGCGCCTGTCTAATAAAACGGTTGTGAATTTTGATTTCAATAATGAGGAGGCTGATGCCGACAGCGCCGGCAAAGACAGCGTGGCGAAAGCCAATAATCCAAAAGACCCGAACACTTATCTGAAGCAGATACCGCTCACACCGGAAGCTATCAATAAATCCAATGACCGCATCATGGAAGCCATGTATAATATTGGATACATTTACAAAGAAGGTCTTTCTGATTTTGACCGTTCCATTGAAGCCTATGATGCTTTTTTAAAACGCTTTAATGATTGTAAGTTCACGCTTCCGGCATATTACGATATGTATCGTATCTATGAAGAAAAGGAAGATGCGGTGAAAATGGAATATTATAAGAACCTTATTCTGACAAAATATCCAAACAGCGATTACGCGAAAATTATTTCCGATCCGGAGTATTATAAAAAGTTGGAAGCGGAACGCAATCAAGTATCGGTGTATTATAAATCAACCTATTTGCTTTATGAGCAGGGTCAGTACGATCAGGTAATACGCAATGCCGACAGTGCGCTGAAGGTGTACAAAGATAAAGTTGTGATTCCTAAATTTGAATATCTCAAAGCGCTCGCCATAGGTAAATCAAAAGATAAAAATCTATTTATCAGCGCACTTCAAAATGTAATTGCAAAATATCCCAAAAGCGAAGTCGCTCCTCCGGCACAAAATATTCTGGACTTCCTGCAGGGAAAAGTTGCGCCTGCCAATGTGAAGCAGGAGGTGAAGGCTTCTGCGGATACCGTATCTACAAATCCTGCACTGCCTGAGTTGTATAAATATGACCCAAGCGGATTCCACTTTTACATTGTAGTTATGGATGCCCGTACTATAAAAATTAACGACGTTAAAAACGCTTTTTCAGATCATAATATCAAATATTATTCAACCGCGAAACTCACTGTTAATTCACTGTTTTTGGACGACAAGCACGAAGTACTCAATGTTGGTCGGTTCGATAATAAAGAGAAGGGAATGGACTATATCAGCTCGATACTCAACGATCAGGCATTGGTTGCAAAAATAAGCCCGGGCAAATACAGGCATTTTATTATCTCGGCCAATAATTACGCGGCCTTTTATAAAAGTAAAGATGTTGATCGGTATATTGAGTTCTTTAATAAGAATTATAACAAGAAATAATCTTTTGCAATTAATTTATAACTTAGCATAAAACAATTATGGCAAAAAGTAACGAAATGGAATCTCCTGCCATAAACATCATTGGCAACGGAACAATCATCAAGGGCGATATCAAGTCGAATGGCGATATGCGGATTGACGGCACCCTGATAGGATCGGTAAACGCCAAAGGCAAAGTGGTGATTGGTCCCACGGGCAATGTTGAAGGAGAGATTATTTGCCTGAACGGCGATTTTTCGGGAAATGTAAAAGCACAAGTGAGCGTAACGGAATTGCTGCAGTTAAAAGCAACGTCCAGACTCACCGGCGATATCGTTACCGGAAAACTGGCAATTGAACCCGGCGCAAAGTTTTCGGGGTCATGCAACATGCATGAAACCATTGTTAAACCCGAAAATATTCTGCTTCGGCAAAATGAAGAAAAACCCAAAGCAACCACTTAATTCTTACGCCCGGTATTCGAGTATGGCCGTGCAGATGATTGTCGTGATTCTGGCCGGCGTTTTTGGCGGACGATGGATTGATAAATCTGTTGCCTGGCCGGTTCCCGTCTTTACACTGTTATTGTCGCTCCTTTCTGTTGCCTTTGCCATTTATTTGGTAATGAGAGATTTGAATCGAAAGAAATAAGAATATTTGCGTTTAAATGTTTTATAGAACAGCATGAGAAATACGATATTTCAATTTATTGTCAAGCTTGCACTTTTTACCATCATTATCCTCGTGCTGACTTTTAGTCTTAATTACCTGATGCCGCCGGCATGGCTTACACCCATGATGCCTTTTCTGGTGCTTTTCTTTGCAATAGTTACTGCAGTTGTTTATTACGTCATAAAAAAAGCCACAGCCAAACGATTTAATCGCTTTGTGCTTTTGTTCAACCTGTCTACACTGGTTAAGCTGATTATTTATATTGGTGTTCTCACGCTTTACATTGTACTGTTTCCTAAAGACAGAATACAATTTCTGGCAGCCTTTTTTGTATTGTACATTTGCTTCACCGTTTTTGAAATTGCATTACTGCTGCGCTCCGAGAAAAAATAACCGCGTCAAACCTATTTTAGCATACTTTTCATGCATCAATTGTATTTAGTTCAGAGACTCTTCTTACCAATAAGATTTATGCTGACTAAAAACCACTGATATGAGAGCATTGATTGTTGCATTTATGCTGAGCTTCGCTTACGTCGGAATGGCACAGACCGACACTAATAAAATAGTGATAAGCGACAAAGGTCACTCAATGGAAATGAAAATTGGTGACAGCGTTTACACATTTTCATACGACGCGCTGTACGCGGATTATCTTAAAAAAGGCGTTGCAAAAGCCGAAACGGGCGATTATACAGGCGCGATAAGCGATTTTAACACCGCATGGCTGTATAAAAATAATGATGCTCAACTCTATTTTAATCTCGGACTGGCATATTACATGACCGGTGATTATAACCAGGCTGTAAAAGATTTTACCAATTGTATCGGACTTGATTCATTGTATGAAGCTGCCTACGGACAGCGAGGTGTTAGTTTGTGCCGGCTTGAACGCACCGACGAATCATTCAAGGATTTTTTTACCGCCGTTCGGCTGGCGCCTGAAAAAGGACTTAATTATTATAATCTGGGAATAGCCTATTTGCAGGCCGGCCTAAATGAAAACGCTTGCTTCAACCTCTACAAAGCCAAAGAACTGGGCTATCCGAATGCCTCCGATGTTATTGAGCAGTATTGTAAATAATACCTGGAATTTCACATTCTTTTGTTGCTTAAAATGGAGAGATGTCATCTCCGGTATTTACGCTATTAGTAAATCTTAACAAAAATTTATACGAAAAACTTTCGCCAACATTTTAATAATGCATAAATTCGCCTCGCTTTAAAAATATATGTATAAGAGCGTGGAGATGGCCTCAAAATATTATCGTTCAGTTTTTTATTTCATCTTATGGATGACATTGTCTGTTTTTACAGGCAATCCGGCCTTGTATGCCTCGGAAAGTAAGACTCCTGATGGCGAAGGTGGCGAAAAGTTCAATGCCGGCAAAACCATCATTGAACATATTATTGATGCACATGAATGGCATATTGCCAAAGTGGGCGAAACAAATATCACGGTTCCCCTGCCTGTTATTCTGATAGACGAAGGAAAGATTGTTTGTTTTATGTCCGGCAGGTTTCACCATGGCGAAACATCATACAACGGCTATAAACTGGAAAACGAAGGTAAAAACGCCGGAAAAATTGTTAAAGTAAAAGCCGACGGCATTACTGTTGATGAAGAAGCTTCACTGCCGCTCGATTTTTCAATCACAAAAAATGTGCTAACGATTTTTATCAGCGTTTTTCTGCTTTGTGTGATTTTTATTTCAATTGCACGCAAGTATAAAAAACGTGAAGGGCACGCGCCTAAAGGTCTGCAGTCACTTGTTGAGCCTGTCATCCTCTTTATCCGCGACGATATTGCCCGTCCCGCCATCGGCGAGAAAAAGTACGAAAAATACATGCCTTACCTGCTTACCCTTTTCTTCTTCATTTTCTTCACCAATCTGCTGGGGCTTATTCCGTTTTTTCCGGGTGGCGCCAATGTTACAGGAAATGTTGCCGTAACCATGGTACTGGCATTGTTTACGTTCATCATCACCACCATCAGCAGCAAGCGCGATTACTGGCTGCACATCATCAATACTCCCGGAGTGCCCTTCTGGCTCAAGATACCTATTCCACTGATGCCACTTGTTGAGCTCATCGGCGTTTTCACCAAGCCCTTTGTACTTATGATTCGTTTGTTTGCGAACATTACCGCAGGTCACATCATCATACTCGGCTTTATGTGTCTTATATTTATTTTCGGACAGATAAGCCCCGGATTGGGTTATGGAATTTCAATCGTATCAATAATTTTTGGAATTTTCATGTCACTCATTGAATTACTGGTGGCATTTATACAAGCCTATGTATTCACACTGCTTTCGGCCATCTACTTTGGAATGGCAATGGCAGGGCATGAAGAAAGCCATGAACACGGACATTAATTTCAGATCATTTTTTTATTCACCTAAATTTTAAGTTATGTCATTATTATCAGTTTTATTGCAAGCGGCTAACGACCTTGCCCCCATAGCAAAAATGGGTGCCGGTATCGGTGCCGGTATTGCAGCGATTGGTGCAGGTATCGGCATCGGCCGTATCGGTGGTAGCGCAATGGAATCCATTGCACGTCAGCCGGAAGCCGTTGGTGATATTCGCTCAAACATGATCGTTATGGCTGCCTTTATCGAAGGGGTTGCTTTGTTTGCGGTTGTTGTTTGTGTGCTTGCCATCGTTATGTAATCGGATGTTTCATTGCCTCGCTGCGGTTGGCAGAGAGGCAATGAACATTTTTTATTTCAGAAATTAAAAGATAAATATATGGAACTCGTAACTCCGCACCTGGGTCTGATTTTTTGGATGACGCTTACGTTCTTATTACTCCTTATAATTCTGCGGAAATTTGCCTGGAAGCCTGTAATGACATCGCTGAAGGAAAGAGAAGACCGCATAGAAAACGCGCTCCACGAAGCCGAAAAAGCACGCGAAGAAATGAAGCAGCTTAAATTCAGCAACGAACAATTGCTTAAAGATGCTAAAGAAGAACGCGATGCATTGCTGCGCGAAGCACGCAAAATACGCGAAGCCATTGTTGAAGAAGCCAAGACCAAAGCCAACACCGAGGCAATGCGCATTGTTGATGCCGCCAAAGAAAGCCTGCAGTACGAGAAAATGGCTGCCCTTACCGAATTGAAAAATCAGATAGCCATTCTTTCAATAGAAATTGCCGAGAAAATATTACAGGCAGAGCTGGAAAAAGACGACAAGCAGAAAGTCTGGATTGAAAAACTGCTTAAAGACATTCACTTTAATTAAGCCGGACGCATGAAATCGGGAAGAATTCCAAATAGGTATGCGAAAGCTATTTTCGACCTTGCAGCTGAAACAAACCTCACTGCACGCGTCAATGAGGATATGCAACTGGTAGGTTCTGTATGTAAATCCAACAGGGATTTCAGGCAGATGCTTGAAAGCCCTGTAATACGGTCGGATAAAAAACTTGCCGTGGTGCGGGCGCTGTTCGGCACACTGTTTCATGAAATGACCTTGGCATACCTCGAAATTATTATTCGCAAACGCCGCGAAATGTTCTTCGAAGGCATTGCGGAAGAATTCAATAAATTATACGAAGCATCGATTGGAGTTAAAAAAGCATTTCTGAAAACGGCCGTTGAAGCCGGCTCTGAACTAAAAAAGCAAGTAATTGAGATGCTCGAAAAACAACTCAACTGCAAAATAGATTTAGTAACTGCAGTTGATAAAAAACTCCTGGGTGGGTTTGTTTTGCAGGTTGACGACCAGCAATGGGATGCCAGCGCACAGCATAAAATCAACCAGCTTATCAGAGAGTTTAATGTGAATGTTTACGAACGGAAATTGTAATTTTTAAAATATACGAACATGGCAGAGATTAAACCAGCAGAAGTATCGGCAATTTTGCGCCAACAATTGGCAGGCTATAAAAGCGATAACGAACTGGACGAAGTAGGCACTGTGTTGCAGGTGGGCGACGGTATTGCACGTATTTACGGACTGAGCAATGCTGAGTCGGGTGAAATCGTGGAATTTGAAAAAGCCAACGTAACAGGCGTTGTTCTCAATCTTGAAATGGACAATGTAGGCGTGGTAATGCTTGAAGATTCGAACAGCATTCTTGAAGGTGATGTGGTAAAACGCACTCGTCGTATTGCTTCTATAAAAGTTGGCGAAGGCATGCTTGGCAGGGTTATCAATCCGCTGGGACAGCCTATCGACGGCAAAGGTCCGCTCAAAGGCGAACTTTATGAAATGCCGATTGAACGCAAAGCTCCGGGCGTTATTTTCCGCCAACCGGTTAACCAGCCGCTACAAACGGGTATCAAAGCCATTGACGCTATGATTCCGATAGGCCGCGGTCAGCGCGAACTGATTATTGGTGACAGGCAGACCGGGAAAACCGCTATTGCTATTGACGCCATTCTGAACCAGCGCGAAAACTACGAAAAAGGCGAACCTGTATACTGCATCTATGTTGCCATAGGTCAAAAAGGTTCTTCTGTTGCCAATATCGTGAAAACACTTGAAGATAAAGGTGCATTGCCCTATACCGTTATAGTATCGGCTACTGCTTCCGACCCTGCCGCTTTGCAATTTTTTGCTCCGTTTGCAGGCGCATCTATCGGTGAGTTTTTCAGAGATACCGGACGTTCTGCACTGTGTATTTACGACGACCTTTCCAAACAGGCTGTTGCATATCGCGAAGTGTCACTGTTACTCCGCCGTCCTCCCGGACGCGAAGCTTATCCCGGTGACGTTTTCTACCTGCATAGCCGCCTGCTTGAGCGTGCCGCACGTGTTATCTCATCAGATGCCATTGCAGCAAAAATGAATGACCTGCCGGGATCTATAAAGCATATGGTTAAAGGTGGTGGTTCACTTACAGCCCTTCCAATCATTGAAACACAGGCGGGCGACGTGTCGGCATACATCCCGACGAATGTTATTTCTATTACCGACGGACAGATTTTCCTCGAAACCGGATTGTTCAACTCCGGTATCCGGCCTGCCATCAACGTGGGTATTTCAGTATCGCGTGTGGGTGGAAATGCCCAGATAAAATCAATGAAAAAGGTTGCAGGCACACTGAAACTGGATCAGGCCCTGTTCCGCGAACTGGAAGCATTTGCAAAATTCGGTTCCGACCTCGACGCCGCTACAAAAGCGGTTATTGAAAAAGGAACACGTAACGTGGAAATACTGAAACAGCTTCAGTATTCTCCTATGTCGGTCGAAAAACAGGTTGCAATTATTTACTGCGGTACCAAAGGTTTACTGCAGAAAGTGCCTGTAAAAAGCATTATTGATTTTCAGGAAGAATTCCTGCATCACCTCGAAGAATATCATCGCGGTACGCTCGATGACCTCAGAAAAGGCATCATTAATGATGAAATCATGAAATTGCTTGAAAAGACAGCATTGGATATTGCATCGAAATACGAAAAATAATCAGCACTGTTAAATCAGGGCGAAAGCTGTTTAAACGTAAGGAAACATGCCGGGATTAAAGGAAGTAAGAATACGGATAGCGTCTGTGAGTTCCACCAAGCAGATTACCAGTGCCATGAAAATGGTATCTGCATCTAAGCTGCGTAAGGCACAGACAGCCATTGTGAAACTAAGGCCGTACGCGAACAAACTCAGGGAATTATTGCAGAACCTTGGTTCCAGCATTGAGAGCGCCGACGAAGGCGCATACTTCAAAGCACGCAAAGTTCAGAACGTACTTGTGATTACTGTTTCATCAAACCGCGGTCTTTGTGGGGCATTCAATGCCAATGTAATCAAAGCTGCCGTTCATCATATAGAAGAAAACTACGCCACCCAATTCGCCAATGGCAACGTATCCCTGTTATGCATCGGTAAAAAAACAAGCGAATTTTTTTCAAAAAGAAATTATATAATTGCCGGTTCGCATCATGAATTGTTTGATGCACTAACCTACGATAACACTACCGTTGTTGCTGAAAGACTGATGAAAGAGTTCGTCACAGGCAAATGGGACCGAATCGATATTGTTTACAATCAGTTCAAAAATGCGGCCATGCAAAACCTTACGGTGGAACAGTTCCTGCCTGTACCTCCTATTACAGCCGGCAGCAGTATGCAGGCCGATTATACCTTTGAGCCCGGACGTGCTGAAATTGTTGGCGACCTTGTACCAAAATCCCTGAAAGTACAGTTTTACAAAGCTGTTCTGGATTCATATGCATCAGAACACGGCGCGCGCATGACAACCATGCACAAGGCCACCGACAACGCAGAAGAGCTGCTCAAAAATCTCAGAATTACCTACAATAAAGCCCGTCAGGCAACTATTACAAATGAAATCATAGAAATCGTTGGCGGAGCAAATGCTCTGAAAGGCTGATTCACATAGCTTGTATTTTATACGTTCTCATTGAATACTGTATTTAATAAATTTCTTTTCTGGCGGCTGAAAAACATCGGCAACCATACCTTTCTTATCATTGCGAGCATTATTGTTGGGATTATCTCAGCACTTGCCGCAGTGGTACTCAAAGTTTTTGTGCGCTACCTTCAGCATTTTGCAGACATCATTGCAGGTTATCAGTCCATAAAATTTGTGTACATAGTGCTCCCTGCGAGTGGCATTCTTATTACATTTCTGATAATAAAATACATGTTCCGCGGTCGGTTTGACAAAGGGCTTGGGAGCATCATTTATGATATCTCATGGAACTCGGGTATTGTGAAAAAGAGTAAAACGTTTTCCCATATTCTTACAAGCGGAATCACCGTGGGGCTTGGTGGTTCGGCAGGACTGGAGGCGCCTATAGCTGTAACCGGGTCCGCTATTGGTTCCAATCTGGCGCGTATGTTTAACCTCGGATATAATGAACGGGTGATACTGCTGGCTTGTGGCGCTGCTTCAGGGATATCGGCAGTATTCAACAGTCCGATAGCCGGAGTAGTCTTTGCGCTTGAAGTGCTGTTAATTAATTTTTCAACCCCTGTTTTTATTCCGCTGCTGATTGCTTCTGCATCGTCGGCCATTTTATCAAACCTGATTTATAAAGGGCAGCTGTTCTATCTTGTAACTACCCGCTGGTATTTTGAAGCAATACCGTTTTATCTGTTACTTGGCATTGTCTGCGGTCTTTTATCTGTTTACATGAGCCGCATAACACTGCTGGTTGAAGGTCGTCTCGGGAAAAATAACAGCATACTGAAACCGATATTTGGCGGCCTGTTGCTTGGCGCAATAATTTTTGTATTTCCGCCCCTTTACGGGGAAGGGTATATGAGTATTGAGCATCTCTTCAAAGGTGAACATGCGACGCTGTTACAAAACGGACTGTTTGAAGGTTATTCAGGAAATGCAAGCATTGTTCTGATTATTGTAATGGCCATTATTCTTATTAAACCATTTGCTACGGCGCTTACAATCGGTAGCGGAGGTAACGGCGGAATCTTTGCACCATCTCTGTTTACCGGTGCACTCACAGGTTTTGGTCTGGCATTTTTTGTAAACAGTACAGGCTTGATGCAGCTCAGTACGGTCAATTTTATTGCGGTCGGAATGGCGGGCATACTCAGCGGTGTTGTCCGCGCGCCGCTTACAGCCATCTTTCTTATAGCTGAGGTTACCGGGGGTTATGTCCTATTTGTGCCGCTGATGCTGGTTTCGGCAATATCGTATTTTATTTCCCGTTATCTGGAGCCACATTCTGTGTATACTAAAAAATTAGCAATGGAAGGTCGATTGATGACCGACGATAAAGACAAAAACGCACTTAACCTGCTGAATTTGTCTGACCTTATTGAAAACGATTTTATCATTCTTAATGTGGATGATAAGCTTTCTTCATTGGTTGCGGCCTTTCAAAAGAGCAACAGGAATATCTTTCCTGTTGTGGACGAACAAAAGAATTTTCAAGGAATTGTATATCTCGAAAAGGTAAAAGAAAACCTGTTCAGACCTGAGCATTTTGAAACAACACCGATTCGTGATATTATGGATACCAATGTTCCGGTTATTGCTATAAATTCAAAAATGGCCGAAGTGATGGAGAAATTTGAAGATACCAATGCCTGGAACATGGTTGTGCTGGACGGAACTGTTTATTATGGGATTATTTCAAAATCGGCGCTTATAAGCAATTACAGGCGTATCATCAAGCGTTCCGGTCAGCTCTTTTAACAGTTTACAGTTATCAGTTAACTTTGAACAATTCAACAAGCCTGTCCGCCTCCGGCAGATCAATTTGAAAATTTGTTAATTTGAAAATTGGACAACTCAGCAACTCAACAATTCAGTAACTCCGCATTTCAACGACTCAACAATTCAACATTTCAGCAATTCGGCATTTCGACAAGCCCGCCTGAACGGACGGGCAGGCTCAATGACCGAATTTGGTTCATGTCCAAAAAACAGCAAAAAACGGACATGAGTTAAGTGTTATGGGTAAAAAACGGACATGAGGATTCTTTGCGTCTCTGCGCCTTTGCGAAAATAATGGTTAAGTTGTTTAGGCGTGTAGCTGTTTAGTTATCAGTAAACAATTCAACAATTCTTAGTTCTTCACCCGTCAGATTCTGTCCATCAACCAGCGGGGCATCATTTTGAATAAAATCGCAATCAACCGCCACCGCTTTGTAACATACACCACCGTGCATTTTCTTTTTATTCCGCGCAATATTTGCTTTGCGGCTTTTTCGGGCGAAGCCACCCAAAACTGTCCGTCGCCTTTTGCCATGGCTGTTTTCACAAAACCCGGACGGATATCTGTAATCGAAATATTCAGTTTTTCATGTTTTGCCTTTTGCCTCAAGCCTTCCAGATAATTTACCTCGTATGCTTTGGATGCATTATAAGCAGGAGCAAAGCGGCTGCCGCGAAGTCCGGCAATGGATGTGATTGCCGCCAGATGCCCCGTCTTTTTGTTCTTGAAATAATTGAATGCCCAATCTGCCAAAAGAGTAAAACCTGCAATATTCGTGTCGATTGTGCGCTTTTCTGGTTCAAATTCAAGGGCTGAATTAAGATCGCCCGTTCCGGCACTTATCACCAGTAAGTCAAGTCCATCAAGTGTTTCAACAAGTTGTTCTATATCCCGAACAACGATTGACAGCTCGGAAATATCAGAACATAAAATGACAACATGATCGCCGAATTCAGATTGCATTTCCATCAGCTTCTCAGACCGCCTGCCGGTGATGCCCACTTTGTAACCGCTGTTTATTAGCAATGGTACCAGGCATTTTCCGATTCCTGATGTTGCACCGATAATAATGGCTTTTCTTTGCTGATTTATCTTATTATCAATATTTCTCATGATTCCAAAAATACAATATTCCCGCAATTTTTCGCCTCATGATTATTACGTATATTTGCAGAAATATAACCGTCCATGATTAAGCCAATAGATAAAGATAAAAAGCCTGTTGTAGGGATTACGCACGGCGATTTTAATGGCATCAGCTATGAAGTAATCATCAAAACCTTCATGGATCCTAAAATGCTGGAAATCTGCACACCGGTAGTTTATGGTTCAAGTAAAATAGCATCGTATCACCGGAAGGTACTTAATATAAATGATTTCACGTTCAATCTGGTTAAAAAGGCCGATGTTGCTACGCCCAAGCGTGCAAATATTGTAAATGTTACCGATGCGGAAATAAAAATTGAAATTGGCGAATCGTCGGAAATCGCGGGCAAACTCGCGGTGCAGGCTCTCGATATGGCTGTTGAAGACCTGAAACACCAAAACATTGATGTATTGGTTACGGCGCCCATCAATAAAAAAAATATTCAGTCGGAAGCATTCGCATTTCAGGGACATACAGAGTATCTTGCGAACAAATTCAACGTGAGCGAATACCTGATGATGATGGTGTCGGAGACTGTTCGTATCGGCTTCGTTACCGGTCATGCTCCGATTAGCGAGCTTCCAAAAATAATCACTCAGGAGCTTATTGTCCGGAAACTTATTGCGATGAATAACTCGCTGATACGTGATTTCGCATGCCGTAAACCACGTATTGCCGTTCTGAGTCTGAACCCGCATGCCGGCGACGAAGGCGTGATTGGCGAAGAAGAAAAAACGATTATTGTACCGGCACTTAAAAAAGCGCAAAACGAAAATATTCTGTGTTTTGGACCATACCCTGCCGATGGATTTTTCGGCACCATGAAACATAAACAATTTGACGGTGTATTGGCTATGTACCACGATCAGGGAATGATTGCATTCAAACTGCTCTCATTCGAAGATGGTGTGAATTACACCGCCGGGCTCCCGATTGTAAGAACATCTCCTGCTCATGGCACTGCCTATGAAATTGCCGGAAAAAATGAAGCATCACCCGAATCGTTCAGACATGCTGTTTATTTTGCCTGCGATATTTTTATTAACAGACAGAATTACGATGAACTAAAGGCAAATGCATTACGAACCAAAACTGTGCTCCCTGCCGATGACGATAAGTCTCCGGTAGAGTAACCCGATTTTTATTTCCTGTTATAACAATTATGATTACTTACCCTATAGAAGAGATTGAAGCCGTTGTAAAAGGCCGCCTCAGCGGGAATGCTGCGAATGCGCCCTTTGTCAAAGACCTTATTATTGATAGCCGTAACGTAAGCGCTCCGGCGAATGCGCTGTTTTTTGCCATTGTTGGCAAACGCAACGATGGTCATCGCTACCTCCGTGATTTGTACATTAAAGGTGTTCGGAATTTTGTTGTTTCAACGCTTCCTGAAGATATTGATACCTACGAAAATGCCTGCTTTATTCTTGTTGAAGATACACTGAAAGCATTGCAGGCCGTGGCAGCCAACCATCGCAAGAAATTCAACATCCCGGTCATCGGGATAACCGGAAGCAACGGAAAAACCATCGTGAAAGAATGGCTGTTCATGCTGCTTTCGCAGGATAAAAGAATTGTCCGCAGCCCGAAAAGTTATAACTCACAGGTTGGGGTGCCGCTTTCGGTATGGCAGATGCAGCCCGAACACGACATTGCAATTTTTGAAGCCGGCATCTCCGAACCTGATGAAATGGATAAGCTGCAGCCTGTTATACAGCCTACCATTGGTATATTTACCAATATTGGCGCTGCACACGACAAAAATTTCATCAATACTATGCAGAAGGTTGGTGAAAAACTCAAGCTTTTCACCAAAGTGAAAACGATGATTTACTGCCCTGATTATTTTGAAATTCAGGACAGAATCATCAAATCGGAAATTTTCAAAAACATCCATAATTTTTCCTGGAGCCGGAAACTTAAGTCTAACATGCTTATTACCGGCACCGAGAAAAAACAGAGCGAAACACTCATCACGGCTACGTATAATGGCGAAACAATCAGTATAGTAATTCCCTTTATTGACAATGCGTCTGTTGAAAATGCCATCCATTGCTGGGCATTGATGCTTCATCTCGGATACGAAAATTCTGTGATTGCTTCCCGCATGTTACAGCTTTCGCCGGTGGCCATGCGCCTTGAAATGAACGAAGGAATCAACAACTGCTCCGTTATTAACGACAGCTATAATTCCGACATCAATTCCATCGGCATAGCGCTCGATTTTCTGAATCAACAAAAGCAGCACAAGAAAAAAACACTCATTCTTTCCGACATCCTGCAAAGCTCGCTCGACGACGATACACTGTATTCTGAGGTAGCCAAGCTCATCAGCGAAAAAGGAGTTGCACGCCTTATCGGCATTGGTAAAGCAATCAGCCGTCAGGCTTCAAAATTTGATATTGAAAAAGTTTTTTATCCCGATACCGAAAGTTTTCTGAAAGAGCTTTCACCCTCATTTTTTCACAATGAGACCATCCTTTTAAAAGGAGCCCGTGCCTTCGAATTTGAACAGATTGGTCGTATGCTGCAGCAAAAGTCGCACGAAACGGTACTTGAAATCAATCTGAATGCACTGGTCCATAACCTGAATTATTACCGCTCGCGCCTGAAGCCCGAAACAAAGATTATGGCCATGGTAAAGGCATTTTCATACGGAAGCGGAAGTTATGAAATCGCAAGCACTTTGCAGTATAATAACGTTGATTATCTTGCCGTGGCTTATGCCGATGAAGGTGTTGAACTCCGCCGTTCGGGTATTACAGTTCCCATTATGGTGATGAGTCCCGAAGAACAAAGCCTCGATATTTTGCTGAAATACAATCTGGAGCCTGAGATATACAGCTTCAGGGTGCTGAATTTGCTGAAAGAAACCATCAGGATACAGGGGCTGAATGCAGGAATGCGAATCCCGGTACATATAAAACTGGATACCGGCATGCACCGTTTGGGATTTGATCCGGGAGAAGTGGATGAACTGATTGCTGCTTTGAAAGAAGAGCCGCTGATTCTTGTACGCTCAGTATTCTCGCATCTTGCCGCAAGCGATGAAACCAAACACGACGAATTCACCCGTAAACAAATTGATGTTTTTCGCGAAGCCGGTGAGAAAATAAAATCCGCGTTTGATGAGCCTGTGCTGATGCACCTGCTCAATTCATCGGGCATCAACCGCTTTGGCAGTGCACAGTTTGAGATGGTGCGCCTTGGTATTGGCATGTACGGTATTGCGTTTGATAAAAAAGAACAATCGGCCTTGCAGAATGTAAGCACGCTGAAATCTGTCATATCACAGATAAAAACCGTGAATACGGGCGAAAGCGTTGGCTATGGCCGAAAGTGGATAGCACAGCAGCCCACGCGCATTGCTACGGTTCCTATTGGTTATGCCGACGGACTCGACCGCAAACTAGGCGATGGCAAGGGAAAGCTCATCATCAGAGGGAAATCGGCACCCATCATCGGCAGCATCTGTATGGATATGTGTATGTGTGATATCAGCGGTATTGATGCAGCAGAAGGCGACGAAGTAACCATCTTCAACAACGAATTTTCAATCAAGGAACTGGCGGCACAACTCGAAACCATTCCTTATGAAATTCTTACAAACCTTTCGCGACGGGTGAAACGGATATATTATTACGAATAGGGGCGAACTTAATTTTTCACTTCTTTTACTATCCTAAAGCCGATTTGAGCACTGCTGTAATCAGGTTCAACCGGACTTCTGTAAACAACGTCATGACAATTTTTAAGAAAAAACCATGACGAACCGCGTATAACTTTTTGAGTACCATCTGTTGGCCCGCTTGGATTATACTGTTCTTTTGGTAAATACGCTCCGTACCGGTCGAGGCACCATTCCTGTACATTCCCGGTCATATCATAAATGCCCAGTTCATTCGGAGCCTTCTGCCCGATCGGGTGTAAAAAAAATCCGGAATTATTTCCACACCACCCGACTTTGTTTATACTGTCACTGCCGCTGTACCGGTACCCTTTACTTTTGTTTCCGCCTTTCGCGGCATATTCCCATTCTGCCTCTGTTGGCAGACGGTATTTTTCATGAGTAATACTGCTGAGCCACTCGCAATAGGCATTAGCATCATTCCAACTAATATATATAGCGGGCAGGGTATAATCCTTTTCAGGCAACTTCTGTGTTCCTGAAACATTAAAGCGCCAGTTAATATTGTTTGTTTTTTTGTAGTTCGAACTACTGCTCAGTATAGCAACTGAAGAACCCTTTTGTTCTGCTTCCGTAATATAGGCAGTGGCATTTACAAAATCTGCAAATTGCTGTACAGTAATTTCATATTTACTGATATAAAAGGAATCAACTGTTGCGTAAAAAGCCGGTTTCGCTCGGTCTTCAAAGCTTTTTTGCAGATCATCAACCTCACCGGGTGTAGATGTGAGGCAGCCCATCAGGAAGCGCCCGCCTTGTACCAATATCATTTCCGGTTTATGGATGCTTACAGGCTGTGCCTGTATTTGAGGACCGGTAATAATCACCAGAATTACCGTGATGAGAAGACAGCTCTGTTTTGATTTTTTCATAATGAGTAATATGTTATTGCCGCTTGTTTTTCAGAAAGTGTTCTCCAATCCGACCATTCCAGCGTTTCCGGGTTATAGCCGCACTTAAGCGGCTTGCTTCTGATGTCTTGCGGCTTTTCAAGAAAAGCGCGGCAATCAGTGCACATGTGACGGAATTCGCAGGCCTTGCAAACCTCAATCTCATCTTTACGAATGTTCCACATGTCTTTGAAGCCCTGTTTTTCGATGGCTTCGGCAATCGTGGAGTCTTTGATATTGCCGAAACTGCGACTCATAGAGGGGCAGTTTTTAATATCTCCTGTTGCAGCTATACATACCTTACGATTGAGGCAGGTGTTGTGGTGTTGTGATTCAGTGAAGAGAGAGATATTGACATTGAAATAATTTCGATTAATACATCCACAAAGATTTTCCGAAGTAATAGTCTGGATGCTTTTATAAATCTGACACATCCCGTTTTCGCCAATATTCAGGTATTCATTTTTATCCGCGCAGTGAAGGAATATAATTTTTATACGGCAGAATTCATCGAAGAGCTTGAGATATTCGCCGGGGTCAATGTCGATATTGTACCGCGTATAAATCTCGACAGTCGAAATCGCTGATGTATTGAATTCCTTGAACAACTTTAACCAAAAAGAAACAGGAACTTTATGCAATGTGATAATTTGTAATCTGTAACAATTTAAACCTATCAACTGCCGTAATACCTCAGAACTCGAATAGGTACTATGTTCATCAAGCATTATTATTGCATTTGAAATCATTGCCGGATAATCCCATGTATCACTTATTGGCGGAAACAAAGCTGTTTCGTCCGGTTCTGTATAAAAAATAATTTCTTTTTCTTCGAGAAACCGGAAGTATTCTTTAATTATTTCGCCGTGATCAGGGTAATCGGCAATTATAGATTCTATGGTTCTTCCGCGACAGTCCTGCAAAATTTGATACAGTGCATTGGGGATACAATAGTGATTATTACGAGGCAGGTCATAAATGATGCTGCGTGCGGCACCTTTCACGGCAATTGTTTCAGCAAAAATATTAATGACTTCCATTTTTCTTGATTTCAATGTTATCGTTAACCGTGAAGTCAATAATTTTGCTTATTGGCTTAGGCAATCCATGCAGAGGATAGCAATCCGTGTTGTGCTTTTCAGAAATTATTTTTACTGTTTTTGTTGACTTTGCCGGGCTGATGCGGATTTGCCAGACCAATGAGCCAACGGGTAGTTTTTCCGATTCAGGTAAAAGTTCAGTGAGTTCTTCCGTTTTCATCCGCATAGAGTTTTTGCTATTTCACGTTCAAGGTAATAGTTGCACGGGTATGATACCTGCCAGAATTGTCCTACAGGATTTACTTCCAGAAAAATATATTTCCCCGTTTCGGAGTAGATCATATCAATAGATCCGGAATTCAGTTCCATTTTTTGCATCAAGTCTGTGATTTTTTTCTCGATACTTTCAGGCAGCTTGAATGGAGGTGTTCTGTTCGGCTTCTCAAAATTGTAATTACGAAAATCTACTTTCGTCTTTTCATCATTTTGCGAGAATATTGCTGATGAAAAGAATTTTCCGTTTAAATAAAATATGCGGAGTTCAAACTTTTTAGGAATGGCCTCCTGAAATAAAGTGGGAAAAAAGGTTTCAGGGCATTGATCAATCTCAGCGTTTCCAAATAATGACGTGTAACCTGCGATATAAATACTATTTACATCGTCCTGCAGGCCGAAACTCTGGTTCAAGCTTTTTGTTATAATACCACTCGGGGAATGCTGATTATAGAAAGCCGTAAGTGCATTTTTTGAAGAAATAATCGCAGTATCCGGTACATCAAGCCCTGCCTTTCTGGCCATCGATAAAACCACGATTTTATTAATATGGTTGAAGCGTATGTGACCTATTTTTTGACCGTGGATGTGGTTGAATAAATAATATGTAAGGTTTTCGAGTGTAGCCGATTCGTGCGAGAAGTGTTCATTAATGGCATCCAGAAATACATTGTTCCCTTGTGTGTGCTTTGGCGTTTCGATATTTGAATATCCCCGACGATACCAATAAGCAGAGACTTGAGACAGGTCAATTTTTTGCTTATTTCCAAGTACATCTGTAAAGCAAAATGAAATATTATTTTTTACACAATTAATTTCATATAGCAGACTATTCTCATTTATTCTAAAATATTTGCAACCATAATAATTTAACCAATCAATTACTGCTGATGTTGCAATATCTTCATTACTTGACTGAATCAGGATCATACTTGTAATCTTTTGGGAGCATATCTAATTGATTATTCCATTTAAACTTTAAGTAGAGTGGGTACAGCCATACTTCAGCACGTCTTTTATCTATATTTTGTAAATCAAAAATTGGAAGTTCCTCATCGTAAAAACAGCAATAATAATTCTGACTTTTAATGTACATGTAGTATCGGTCAACACTATTTGCATAAAAACGTGGACTAATGGCTCCATTCAACATTTCCTTTTTTAACTGTGCAAAAACGGTATCTTTATTTGCATACCTTTCTGTGGCGCTGTGCATCAGGACTATACCAAGTCCTAATTGTGCTTCAGAAGTGAGATTACGCGAATTGAAATTTGGTGATTTGAGAATTTTTAGTAGTGAAAAGTAATTCGTTGAGTCACTTTTCACCACATCCTTCCATTTATATTTGTAAAATGAAGAATCTGCGTCAGAATAATCACTAAATAATGACCTTGTATGCTGGTCCATATTAAAAAGTTTTATAATCTCAATCGAGTTTTCTACGTCACACTTTGTTGTCAAATAGTGGTGATGAAAATTATCGTACTTTCTACGAAGTTTTTTATCAGAATTCAAAACACTATCCATATATGCATCTTCTGATTTAAGGATTATTGCGCCTGCTTTCGCCGCCTGTAATAAATATTTTCGACCTTTTCTCCTATTATTTAAAATGTAATAGTAATATGATGCATTCATTAAATCGGATGGGAGTGGATCAATAATTTCGAAGGCGCTTTCAAGTAAAGAAATGTTTTTAATTGCATAATCTATTTTTGCCGGGTCAAGAGTGTTATTATAAAATTCACATGTAATTTTATAATACGCTGAATAGTCTTTTTGAGCATTGCAAAAATTGTTTGAAACTAATAGAGAAAAAATTAGGAATATCGTTTTCATAAGAAGAATCTAAGGGATGTGGTGCATTATTTGTTTTCAGAAAGTCAAAAACCAAAACAGAAGGAGCTATATCATATAGCTCCCCCTGTTTTGGTATTACTACCGACAAGGTCCTCCCTGAACTTCAGCAGTATCACCAGACTTGACGGTTGTCCAGCAATTATCATTATTAACACCACGCCCAGTATCGTAGCTGTAATCGGCAGTACATTCCCTGCCTGTTTCAACTTTTTTTCCGGTTCCACCAACGATTGCTGCAAGATTGCTGATTTTGTCTTTTTTCAGACCCTCAAATTTGGGGTCGCTAATTTTTTCGAATGTCATATTTTTTCGATTTAAGTGAATAATTATAACGGCAAATTTACACGCTTATTTTATCATAAACAACGTTTAAAACCCTGAAAAACAATTATTTAAAATATATTTATTTGACATAATATGACGAACATGAATACGCTTATTTTTCAAGATCTGAGTAATCGAGGGCTGTTTTGAGGGGGCCTATTTCAGCGCAAAGGCTGTTGTCTGCGCCCGGCAAGGATTTCCAAACGTGAATGCGAAATTTATTTTTTACTCAGAAACGAATAATAAAAAAATTATATGATTTGCCTATAAGACAAACTCATATCCACGATGTTAGCTTTATATGAATTTTTTTTGCGATTTTATTTGGAAAGAGGATTCAGCAACTCTAAACGCTTAAAATATTTCCTATCCTGCCGCCACATCCCTGAAAAGTTCCAGGTATGTTGCTTTCTGAGAATTGAAAGAGTAACGTTCTTCTATGGTCTTGCGCCCTTGGGTTCCAAACTGCAGACGCAGTCCGGGCGATTCAATCAGTTGCGATAATTTCTCAACCCATTCATCAACAGACGAAGCCAGAAAACCATTGACGCCATCGCTGATGATTTCGGTATTCACACCCACCGGCGACATCACGGCAGGAATGCCGAGCGCCATATACTGTAATCCTTTGAAACCGCATTTTCCGCGTGCCCATTCGTCATCGGGCAAGGGCATAATGCCTATATCAATAGCGCACAAATCGGCCACTTCCGTTTCTTTCGACCATTTGCAAAATTCAAAATCCGGATCATCGGGCAGAAAAGGCTTGTCGGCAATTACACGGAATGAGATTTTATCGCGGAAGCGGGATTTTAATTCTTTCAAAAACGGCAATGCCGATTCCAGATGCTTGAGCGTGGTAGAAGAACCTGTCCAGCCAATACAGACGGCATCACCAATTTTAGGCGTGTCTATTCGTTTAAAAATATCCGTCACAAGTGTTGTAGGGATTACGGCAACCTGCTTTGCAAACTGCCGTGCGTAATCAGCCAGATAATTATTTCCGGTAATAACAAGCCTTGAATAGCCGCAAATATCGCCGGTTTTGGAAGGCCGTTTCAGCCACTTCAGGTTTTTATTTCCTTCGCTCACATCCATCAGCCAGATGGCGTCATCATAATCTAATATAATCTTTGCGCCATTCTTATTCAACCGTCGTTCAAAGTAGGTGCTGCCAAACATAACCGCTTCCCGGTAAATAAAAACGATATCGGCCTGCTTCGCTTTATTAATATCGCCGAAACGTTTGCGTACGCTCTTTAGCAGAATCAAGAACTTGCGAAAATACTTGCCGGGGCTGTAAAAATCCCTGTCATCCTGTTCATTCAGCAGGTATGATATTTCATATTCAAAACCATTGGCTGCGAGGTAATCAAGATACTGCTCAAAGCGGAACCGCTGACCGGGCGACCGGTCGGGTCTGTGAGCTACCAAATAAAGTATCTTCTTCAAAATGATTTGTTTAATAATTTATTGCAAAAATACAACTCATACCGCGCCCCGTTATAAAAATTTCTGAAGAATAATTGCGGTAATAAATAGCAGAAAAAGCAGTTCATTCATAAGCATTTTCCGGCTGACGATATAATTATGCGCAAGCATTATAGAAAGCGGAAGCATTGCCATAGTCGCCTTCATATCGGGTTGTTCAGCACCTATCATAAGACAGGATAATGAAAGAAAGAACATCCAGAATACGGCAAGAAAAATTTTACGAAGGTTTATGTTTTTCTCTCCCACAGTCGTAATCAGGCGCCAGACCGACATCAGCGCTATCAGCGCGAGCAAACCGAAATAAATAAAATTCCATGTGCTGAAGCCTGTTTCATAACCAAGGCGGCCTATATGCGAGAAAATCATTTTATAATCGGCAAGATGGGATGTCAGGCTGTCTGATACATAGTAATAGGTTAACAAAAAGGCAAATGGCAGCGCAAATCCGATTACAGAAATCGCCCACTCGCGCCAGCTCATAATTCGGAACACAATCAGGCAAATCCATATCAGAAAGAAAATGGGAAGAGCCGAAACACTGAACATTGTGGCGATTGCCAGGAAAAGTCCGGCATTCAGTACTTCCATGAAGGGATCTTCCTTATCATAAATACGCAGCAGCATACGCATCGACAGTATCACAAACATGGCCGAGAATAACATCGGATGCAATGTGAGATAGGCAGGCCACGAGCTCATTAATATCACAAAAATAAAGGCGGTGATATAGCTGTTACGCGGAAGCAGGCTGAGCCGTGCCAGTGCGTTGTTAAGAATGATTGCCTCGCCCAGCAACAGTAAAAAAGCGACAGCAGAAGGAATGACCTCAAATCCTTGAAAGAGTCTGTAAAGCGTTGAATACATCGGTCCGCAGGGCTCGGGAGCGGGCATGGGGCGGGGGTGTATAAGCGCGGGCATCCACAATGCAACGGCTGCAAGCAGTATTAATACAAGTTGTAAACCCGAACTTCCCCGAAATATTTTTAACATGACCGAATTTCCAGTTCCTCTTTGGCAAAGGTAACGAATCTGAATTATTTTTATGATTTTAGGCTTGGCATTCCCAATGTTTTGCTTAATTTGCAACAGAAAATAATTCAATAGAGCCATGGCACATCACGAAGAAAACCTGCATCTGTCCCCCGAGGAGATTAAATTCAACGATTTTGTAAAACGCGGCGACGACTTCTACCGTATTGAACTGTATCAGTATGCTGTGGTGTGGTACAAAAAGGCGCTGGAATGCAATATCGATACTGAGAATATTCGTCAGAAGATTGCTGACTCTGAAAGTAAATTCCGCCGCGACGGAAAAAAAATAATCATTGCCGCAACATCCGTTGCTATCGTGATTGCTGCAGTAGCCTGTATTATTAAATTCTGGGTTATGTAATTGTTCAATCATTTATAAGTTCAGATACAGACGGAGCAATGAATTTTCAACATTGGCATCTTTCCATCTATTAACTTCCGGAAAATTTAAATACTTAAAAAAAGGAGTTCAGAACTCAAAATATTGAATATTTGCCTATATTTGAGATTCCAAATACGGGATAATTAATTCAATGATGAAAATATCCGGTTGGTTTTTCAGGAGTATTATTGTTTCATTTATTGTTATACTCTCCGGTTCCGGTATTTATGCCGGCAGTCCTGATGAAAAGCATACGCCCCCCGACGAACAAAGGAAAAGCCGCTACCACATAGGTCTCAGCGCAGGAGAAACCACTTATTTTGGGGATCTTAAAAATAATAATCTCAAGGCTCCTTTTTATTACCGTTATGGTATTCAGCTAAATGCTGAACGCGATGTTTTTACTGCATCGCGTCTGTGTGTGAACCTGTTTTATGGAAATATTTTGGGTGACGAAAAGACTGAAAGCCGTGCTTTGAATTTTAAAACAACAATGGTATCACCCCAACTTGGCCTGTCGTTTAACTTTTTGCACTGGGCTAATCAGGGGAAACTGCGTGAACATTTTTCATGCTGGTTATTTGCCGGCGCAGAAGCAATCTTTTTTACAGTGACCGGCGATCTTAAAAACAATAACGGGAAAACATATTACTACTGGAACGACGGGACCATCCGTGACCTCCCTCAAAATTATGATAATACGTCTACGGCAGCAATTATTTCAAGAGATAATACTTTCGAGACCAGTTACCGCAACCTTGACATAGATAATATCGGGAAACCAAAACAATTTGCGCTCGGTATACCTCTTGGGCTGTCGGCAGAGTGCAGATTCAAAAATGGTATTGCTATTCGCATAGGCGCTGTATATCATTATACATTTTCAGATTATCTCGATAATATTACCTCCAAAAGTATTGGCGTCAGAAAAGGAAAGGCCGGAACAGATAAATTTATATACAGCAGCCTTGGCATTTTTTATTCGCTGCCGGCATACAGGAAGAAATGCTGTTTGACGAGCCGACATAACAATTGAACAATAATTACTTCGAACATTTGTAATACAGTCTTCTATGAAAAATATCCGGTATTCATCCGTTGCAGCACTTCTCTTTCTTTTAAGCAGTTCTGTCTTTTCGCAGGGAGTAATCATCCCCACGAATAATTCACAGGCGGATTTTCTGAAAGCCTATAAACTGGTTCTCCAGAAGTCAGAAGCCGATTATCGTTTTTCGGGAAATGTTGACAGTCTGCTTTTTCCTAAATTTGGAGAGTATTCGGTTTACTGGGCTACGGCAGGAACAAACAGAGGGAGTTTTATTTTGCCGGAGCAGATTCCACAGGACTATAATTCCGTAACAGCAACGAATTATCCGAACTATACATGGTCGGGGGCGGACCATTATTCCCTGCAATTTAAAAGCTGGCAGCAGCCGGTTGCATTATTTCAAAGTTCCATTAAACAAAACAATCTGAGCATTTCATGGGAGTCTATGTATTTTAAAAATTCATTCGACACATACCTTTTCAGCAATATGTATTATCCGGTTGATGAACACTCATTTGATAATAATTATCTTTCTCCGAATACCAAAATGCTTATTATTCCTTCATTTACCGTGAACGGCAATGATTACATGTCATACATGGACAGCGTGCTGGCGGCTTCACCGAATATGAAGGCAAGGATTGACACTTTTCTTTGCCGCGGTGGAACCATCTACACCGAAGGAAATGCAGTTTGCCTTATTGAAAAACTTGGATACCTGGCTCAGGGTGCCGTCGATTTCAGTAATGCCGTAAACGCTGATCCACTTACCAATCTCGTTGCTATAAATGTAAGCAGCCCTACAAATCCCATTTCGTTTACTACTACAGCTACCGGTAATTTTCTTTATGCAAGTTCAGTTCCACTGGTAAGTCCGGGTGGAGCGGAAGTGGTCGCGCGCCTGGCAACAAATGCAGCTCCTGCAATATTCGTACTTAAAGGGCCGCAACTGCACGGCGGCAGAATCATCTGTAATCTGGGTCTGCCAACTGTTGGCGGAAACAGCGATATACTCAATGGCAGCAGGCAATTGCAGTGGACATTCAATACTTTGTTGTATGCGTTGTCAAACAGCATAGATGTTACACGCTCTGTGGATAACAACCTTCCCAACGGCATTCTTGCAGGTAAAAATGCAATTCCTTATGATAAAGTGGATACGTTTGAAGTGCGTGTAAAAGTGCGCAACCTATCGTCAGTAGCATGTTCCGGTATAACTATCAAAGAAAATATTAATGCGTATTTCTCTTTTGTTGATGTGACCACAACGGGAATCACCTATTCCTTTAATGGCTCCGATCTTATAATGACCGGAGTTTCATTACAGCCATATTCCGAATCCGTGATTGTCTATCGACTGAAAACACCCTCGCTCACATCTCAGATTCACGAGGATATTGACCATTATATGTCATGGAGTACTTACATCAGCACCTCCGTCAACACTACCACATATTCAAATTCCGAGGGAAAACATGGATATAATAAAACGAACGCTTATGCTGATGTAATGTTCAGCGCCGATATTGTTGCAGATGCAGATTTGAACTGGAAAAATTTTCTTGGAATTTACTACCAGCCCTTTAAAGTTTTTATGATTATGGAGAACAAGGAGCGTACGCCTGCCCAACAAACACAGTACGTTCAGTATATTCCGAAGGATGTTCCGTTCTATTGGGTCGATCACAGCCTCAATGTTCCTGTGCTGAAAACACCGGGGGGAAAATTCGTGGATGTTCTTAAAGGCAGCGACAACCAAGGTATTCCTGATTTTGATATCAGCAATAACGGTCATCCTGATGTTTGGCTTGATACAGCCTCCATTTATCCGAAAGGATATACACTGATTGAAGATTCTGTCTATTGGCAAAATCCCTGGCACAGGCTCGCTACCGGCGACAGCGTACCCTATTATGAAGACATAGATCATGATGGGTTGAGAGCGCAGGATAACGATAACGACGGGATTCCGGAAGTTGGTGAACCGGGCGATAAAATCCGCGTGTGGAAAGTTACCTGGAATATCAATCAGGTGCCCGGACATCAGGTATATGATCCTTTCTGCTCCTACGAAATTTGGGTTGATCCTCCTGATTTGGTCGGAATGGCTGCAGGTATAGGGCATGTTAACGGTCTTCTGACCGATTCAGTTCCGGGTATGTTTTATCCCTATTCTCCCAACCTCAATAGTCCAAATCTGACGGATACATCCTGGACGCACTGGATGGACAGGGATTCCACGGGCCATATAAAATGGACACAGATGATCTATCAGAGCATAAACAATTATGAAGGCTATACGTTTATTGATACGGCTGCCTCGCATTATCATTTGTTGCCAACCGACAGTTGTGTGGGAACGGTTCCCCAGCCCCATAATGAATTTATTGCTGTGCTTTCGATGGGTGGCGAAGAAATAGACATGAACAATCCAACGCCTAAACGGTCGAATTATTCAAATATTGATTACAAGACCGTTTTCAATGAATCAAAGAAAACGCCGATCCGCACAACCTACACTTATTACGCGCCGCTGCCAAACCCGCTCCAGTTTGAATATCTCACAAACAATTTCATTATTAAGGATTCCCTGAATAATGTGCTAAAAACACTACCTGCGAAAGGCAAGGCAAATATTTCCTTTAATGTGGATGCCTCAACGGAATATTCATATTACTGGATTCGCAATGCAGGCCATGATGTGGATTATAACGACCCGTCGATGGCTATTGAAGGTATTGATAAACTTGGCGATGGCGTTTTTGGTTATATGGTTTATGATATCCCGAAAGGATTTTCTGATTATAAAATTACGCTGCCCAAAAGAAACGACGGGAGTTACGATATGAACGCCATTGTTCAGGTAGACGGGCATAATTATCAGAAATGGCTCAATAATCCAAACACACAGGATTCCATCAGCATCTGGGAAGACGATTTTCGCTATCACATTCATATCCCGCAACTGCTTATTCCGCCGGCACTCTGTGATTCGAACGGCGATGGCATTGATGACTGGATAGATGACCGCGGCGACCGTTTTCATTCCCAAACCGGATATCTGCATGATGCTTTTATGCTTGGCGATGGCGAAAGCTATCCTACGGGTACACCCAACGTTTATCCGCATAATGATGCCGGGATGGCCGGTCAGGTCGACCAGGGCTGGTCGGCAGGAAATGATAATATATATGGAAACGACGGATTTGACGATCTCGGGAAGGTTCATTTTACAATCAATGCACTCTATGAAGGTAAAGGAAAAGAAGGACCCGTTGATATCAGTAAAGGAGGATGGCTGGTTGTGGAAGAAATCTTTGGCGGGTCTCCATGGGTAATATTCTCTCATACATTGTCGGCATATGCGGAGGGCGTTGATCTTTCCATAAAATCCTCACCAAGCCCTTATGTGGTTAAATATGGAATTGATACATGCTATGTAAAACACGTGGTTGAAGACCTGAACGAACCTCACCGGTTCGATGGTAATTTTGACCCATACCACGTTTCTTATGGCTACGGCGATGTGTCTGTTTCAACGTATGCCGGAGGCAAAGATCCTTGCAGTCTTATTGACCCTGCAGTAACATTGCCTGCAATTATTGACCCGGTGGTCGATCATAAAACACTGACACTTGTTCCTCTGGCCGATCCGGGCAATCCGGACCTTACGGGCTTCCCGCTCAGCGTGAGTGGCAGTTTTATAGAAGCAATCGTTACCGTGGTCAATGGTACTGATGATAACTGGATTGATACAAAAGTCACACCGGTGATACCTCCGGAACTCGGTAACTCGCACGTGGTGATGAAGTATGTGGCCTACCCGAGACCGCTGGTGCCTGCGGTGGCAGACCCCAATACCGGTGCTATTCTGCATCTGGGAGATCAACCCGGGTCATTCACTACAGGATGGCGCTTTAATCAGCCCGATCAGGAAGTTCTGGTAAAAATGGGCGACACACTGAACCTTCTGCAGCCTACACGCAGGGCATATTTTATTTTCCTTATCAGCGTTGACGAAACCCTGGCAAAAGGCGTTTACAGCATCCCGTTCACAATTGCCGGAGATAAAGTTCATTACACGGGCATCCATAATGGTACGGTAAATTACGATGTCCCGCAACTGCAGTTCAGTATGGCCGAGAAATACCCGAACGGAAATGTTGTGCAATTTGAAAAACTGGTGATTGGCGAGGGAAATCTTAAAGATATTACTATTAATACAAAACCGGAGTTCAAAGGTCTCCAGAACGTGAAATGGTCGGTTAACGATGTAAACTGTACTGATTTTTCTGCCATGACAAACAGCCTCCCTGCCTCTTACAGTCAGGGCAGCGGACAGGAAGTGATTGACATCAGCTCCTTCCACAATTTTCCATCAGCCGACACGTCTAAAATATTTCTGCTCGAACAGGGTCAGGTAAACACGTATAACGCGCCTATCGCGCAAAATTTGCCGATAACTTCAGGTGAGCAGCTAAATTTCACCTATTCCGGCACCAATGATTCTGTCAGTTCGGGAGTTGTGCACATTATATCAAATGGCCCCCGGATGATAATCACAAAAAAGATTTATTCGGTCAACGGCAAACCTGTTGGTGACAATGATTCTGTGAGTATTAAGCCTGATACTAAACTTGATGTGGTTGCATTGATTTCGACTTACAACATGGGTAGCGATATTGCAGTGAATACCGTTTTGGATGTCCGTCACGGGCAGGCATTTTTCGTACTTCCCGACAGCCTTCCCGTGTTCTGCACATATTCCAACCCTGTTGTAAATGCGCCTATGGGAGCATTTACCCCGGGTCAGAGAAAAGACCTGTTCATCCATCTGAGGCTGAATGAGCGTACCTGCGATTCCATATTCGACCTGATGAATCTGATTTCACAAATTGATATCAGTTATAGCGGGCAGTTCTCAACACAAAGTTATTCCTATCCCGACTCATCGTTTCTGGTGTTTCCTGCTTCCGATATCAGATTAAAAAATCTGATATCCGACAAAAGCGAAGTGCAAAAGGGTGAAGTTATGAATGTGACAGTCAATGCCGAGAACGGCGCAGTGCCCGTTACAAATGTTATGCTTCGTGTATTTTCTATCATCGGAACAGATACACTGAAGATTGGCGAGATGCATTACGACGCCTTGATGGCACATCAGGCAATTACTTATACACTGCCGTACACAGTTACTCAAAACGCCTACGTTGTAACAATCTATTCAAAAATAGAATCACTCGATTCCATCTGCGAAATATGCCTTGAAAACAATAACCGACTGATGCGTATTAAAGTTCTGGAAAGCCCTTGGATAAACGATGTTCACGCCAGCCCAAACCCGTTCTCAAAAGAAACTACTTTTTATTATGAACTGGGCAGCGACCTTGCATCCGTTTTTATTGATGTATACACGGTGAACGGAAAATCAGTGGATCACATAGGCGGTTGCCCTGCTTCTATTGGTCCGCATACTGTTACCTGGGATGCCTCTGCAATTAATTCAGGCACTTATTATTTCAGGTTTAGCGGAACAGACGCGGATGGCAAAACGCATGAGTATTCCGATAAAATTATCCATTATAAACAATAACGTTTCCGGTTGAGCCGGATTTGAAGATGTTCCGTATGCACAAAATGACGTTAACATATATTCTTTTGCTTGTCCCGCTTTTTTCTGCGACGGCGCAGCATAATAATGTCATTGAAAATAAAGACAACGTAACAATAGCAAGAGCCGACAGCCTGAATTCCGGTTCGGGAGAAGCCAATATTTCCATCTCTCCCGATGGGAAAAACATCTTCTTTATGAGCAATCGGGGCGGTAAACGTTGGTCGCGTTACATTAAAACTGATGACGGCCGCACACGGGCAGACGGTGATATATATTATAGTATACGTATAAACGGAATCTGGCAAAAAGCACATTCCCTTTCCGATACGATAAACACAGGTGAAGGGCAGGATGAACCTTTAGTCTTGCCCGACGGGAAATATGTGGTTTACGAAAGCTGGGCACACGGCTGGCAGTTTAACGGTGGCCCATATTATAAGGCGGAAATGAATGGTAAAACATGGACTAATTCCGTAGGGTTGGGTGGTGGCATCAATCCGTTTTTCGTCAAACAATATAATATGACAGGCATCACCGCGACTGACGGAATGTGCATTTCACCCGACGGAACAACTTTTATTGTGGCATCCGGTACTGACTATGAGGCACCCATGGATTTATACATCAGCAAAAAAATAAATGATACGTGGGGCTGTCCTGTGAAAATGAGCATCAGCACAGATAAGAATGAGCGCTCGGTTTTTATTTCAGCCGATGGCGAAACCCTGTTTTTCGCTTCTGATGGTTATCCGGGCTTGGGCGGACTGGATATTTTCGAAGTAACGTTAAATAAGGATGGAAGCTGTGGAAAACCTGTTAATCTTGGAAAACCTTACAACAGTGAAGGCGATGATTATGGATTTTTGATGACGCCGGGTAGTGAGGAGGCCTGGTTTGTGCGCGAGGGCGATATATATGCTGCAAATTTTCCGGCTACTGACAGCGTGCTTTTTTCTGAACCGACCTCAATTAAAGATACAACTGTAGAATCAAAATCCGATACAGTCGCATCTGTCGATAAAATTTTACAAACCCCTGGCATCGTTGATTTTATGCTTATAGTTAATTTTGGGTACAGGCAAAGCAATATCGGGGAAAAATATTATGCGGGTTTGAATGAGGTTGTTGATACATTAAAAAAATACCCGCTTCTCCGTATTGAGATATTCGGTCATACCGACAGCAGGGGGCCGGCCAAAGGCAATTTGGTACTAAGCCAGAAAAGGGCAAACGCTGTGAGCGATTATTTTATCAGCCACGGCATTGCTGTCGACAGAATGGATATCCGCTCCTATGGTGATTCTAAACTGTTAGTTCCCGATGCCGGCGGTACACGAGAAGCGGAGGCCGCGAAAAACAGGCGGTGCGAGATTACCTACAAGAAATAATTTTCCGATACATCATTCTGTTTTTCCCAGCAGCTTTTTTATATTGTTGAGTTTCATCAGCGCTTCTACAGGGGTAAGTGTGTTGATGTCTATGTTCAGAATATCGGTTTTTATCTGCTCTAACAGCGGGTCGTTGAGCTGGATGAAACTCAGCTGAAATTCATCGTCGGGGCGTGGTTTCTTTTCGGGTTTGCGGCTGATTTCCTGTCCGCTGTGCGATTTCTCAAGCTGTATAAGCATTTCGTTGGCACGGTCAATAACAGGCTGCGGCATACCCGCCATTTTTGCGACATGAATTCCGAAACTATGCTCGGTGCCGCCCGGAACAAGCTTGCGCAGAAAAATAATTTTATTCCCTGCTTCCTTTACCGTGATATGAAAATTGCGGATGCCTTTCATAATCTCCGCCATCTCATTCAGCTCATGATAATGCGTAGCAAAAAGAACTTTTGGTTTGTATGTGGGATGATTGTGAAGATACTCTGCAATGGCCCATGCGATGGAAATACCGTCATAAGTGCTGGTTCCGCGCCCTATCTCATCCAGTAAAATGAGACTGCGCGTGCTTATATTATTCAGGATGCTCGCGGTCTCATTCATCTCAACCATAAACGTTGATTCTCCCGACGAAATATTATCGGAAGCACCTACACGGGTAAATATTTTATCAACAATACCAATAGATGCAGAAGTTGCCGGAACATAAGAGCCCATCTGAGCCATCAGCACTATGAGTGCCGTTTGCCTGAGCAGCGCCGATTTTCCGGCCATGTTCGGTCCCGTGATAATTATTATCTGCTGTTTTTTATCGTCGAGATAAATGTCGTTGGCAATGTATTTTTCGCCCGGCGGCAGATTTTTTTCAATCACCGGATGGCGCCCGTTCTTGATGTCGATAACGTATGATTCATTGATTTCGGGACGCACATAATTATTTTCCACCGCAAAGGTGGCAAATGATAACAGACAGTCGAGGCGCGCTATCAGCGAGGCATTCAGCTGTATCGGATTGATATAATCAGCCAGGGCCAGCACCAGTTCATTAAAAAGTCTTGTTTCAAGCGCGAATATTTTTTCTTCCGCACCCAAAATTTTTTCTTCATACTCTTTCAGCTCGTCGGTGATGTAGCGTTCGCAGTTGACAAGCGTTTGCTTGCGGTGCCATTCGGGCGGAACCTTGTCTTTATGGGTGTTTGTTACTTCAAGATAATATCCGAACACGTTGTTATACGCTATCTTCAGGGAAGGAATGCCGGTGCGCTCACTTTCACGTTGCTGTATCTGAACCAAAAAATCTTTGCCCGAATACGCCAGTTTGCGCAGTTCGTCAAGCTCATCAGAAACGCCGTCGGCAATCATATTTCCTTTGTTCGCAAGCGTTGGCGGGTTGGGATGCAATTCTTTTTTTATACGTTCGCTTATCAGATGGCAGGGATTAAGTTGCTCGCCAATCTTCTGCAAAGCGTAATTACCGGACTTTTCACAGGCTTCTTTCACGGGCTCAATGGCTTCGAGCGCACGGCGCACCTGTGCCACTTCACGCGGGCTTACCTTGCCAACCGCCACTTTTGAAATGAGACGTTCGAGGTCGCCCGTTACTTTTATATTTTTACGAATCTCATCGGCAAACTCATTTTCGTTGATTAAATATTTTACAACATCCAATCGTTCGTCAATAAGTTGTTTGTTTTTGAGTGGCATGAGCAGCCAGCGATTCATCAGGCGGGCGCCCATGGGCGAAAGCGTGCGGTCGAGTATGTCAAGCAGCGTAACGGCATTTTCGAAAGGCGAAAAAATCAGTTCAAGATTGCGAACCGTAAAACGGTCGAGCCACACATGGCGGTCTTCTTCAATGCGCGATATCTTACTGATATGTTTAACCCGGTCGTGCTGCGTTTCGGCCAGATAATGCAATGCCGCTCCGGCTGCAATAATACCGGCATCGAGGTCTTCTACACCAAATCCCTTCAGCGAAGTCGTTTCGAAATGTTTCAGCAGCAGGTCGTAGGTAAAGTCCTTTGTAAAAACCCAGTCTTCAAAGGTGTTGGTGTAAAATTTTTCACCGTGGGCCGCGGTAAATTCTTTCATTTTATTTTTCTGAACAATCACTTCGCTGGGGCGGAATGACTGCATCAGGTTATCAATATAATCTTGTGCACCTTGTGTAATATAGAATTCACCTGTTGAAATATCGAGGAATGAAATGCCGGTTATTTTACCCTGCATGTGAATACCGGCAAGAAAATTATTTTCTTTATGATTCAGAACTTTGTCGTTGTAGGCAACACCCGGGGTAACCAGTTCGGTAATGCCGCGTTTTACAATTTTTTTTGTGAGTTTGGGATCTTCGAGCTGGTCGCAGATGGCAACGCGCAAACCTGCCCGTACCAGGCGCGGAAGGTAGGTGTCAAGCGAATGATGCGGAAATCCTGCTAATTCAATGTAGGTCGCGGAGCCATTGGCGCGGCGCGTAAGTACAATGCCAAGAATAGATGAAGCCCTTACGGCATCTTCGCCAAAGGTCTCATAAAAATCGCCCACCCTGAACAGCAAAAGTGCGTCGGGGTATTTAGCTTTGATGGCATTGTATTGCTTCATCAAAGGTGTTTCCGCAATCTCTTTTTTATTCTCTGCCAATTTTTTTTGAAATGCTTGTTAACGGCAAAGTTAAAATTATAAGCCGAAATCTGCTCAAAACTTTTATTGCCGTGACGTGAAAATTGCTTCGTCGGAGGTATCTTTGCAATCTGTAAAATAATTATTCATCAAGAATTACAAAGAGAATATTTTGATTTAACGAAACAGCAATGCGAAAACTCGAGAATTCAGAACTGAACCGGATGAATGTGGAACAATTTCACGAGTCGGAAAAAGTACCCATGGTTGTGGTTCTTGATAATATAAGAAGTAGGCATAATATAGGTTCCGTATTTCGTACATCAGATGCATTCAGGCTTGAAAAAATTTGTCTTTGCGGAATAACCGCCACGCCGCCCGACCGGGAAATTCAGAAATCGGCACTTGATGCAACACTTTCTGTAAAATGGGAATATTTTCCGGACGCTGAGATTGCCATTGAGAAATTGAAAAATGCCGGATATAAAATCTATCTTGTTGAACAAACAGATGACAGCATTCCTGTGCATGAATTTATTCCTGATTTTGGGAACGGCATTGTACTGGTTTTTGGAAACGAGGTAAATGGCGTTGATGAAAAACTGCTTCAATATGCCGATGCCTGTGTTGAAATACCGCAGTATGGCACCAAGCACAGTCTGAATGTATCGGTAAGTGCCGGAATAATGATTTGGGCGCTTTTTGAGAAGTATCGCATCTCGCGCAATTTTAATAACATATAGCACCAAGGTACGGGTCGGATATAATTAATACAATGCCTTGTTAATTAGCTATATATCTTTTTCGGGAAAATGAAAGAAAAATTATTATTTCTCTTTTTTTAACAAAACCCTGACCGCATGAATTATCTTTTTATATATTTGTGTCGAAAAATAAAGAGCCAATCCAATTATTAACTTTAAAAATAGAATTATGAGAATCGTTAACTTTAAGGTATTCACTGCAGTTATCCTGGCAGTAGTAATGCTATCAGGTTGCGGACTGAGCAAGATGATTAAAAAGTACCCGACAGTGAAGTTTAAAGCTACACCCGAGGTTCTTGAATCCACTGGAGGCAGAATCACTGTTCAGATCGATGGCACGTTCCCGGCAAAATACTTTCACAAAAAAGCAAAACTGGAGATCGTTCCTGTACTTACCAATATGCAGGGAGTTGAACTTACCAAACTGAAAAGTATTACTTTAAAGGGCGAAAAAGCTGTAGGTGACGGACAAACTATCAACTACAAAACCGGCGGAACATTCACTTATACCGACGTGTTTGATTACAACCCGAACATGAATGCTTCGGAATTGTTCATCAATCCTTCTGCCTCATTGAAAAAGAAAACAGACGTTAAACTCGGTCAGATTAAACTTGCCGACGGCGTTGTATACACATCCGAAAGAGTTGTCAGAGATGAAGACCTTCAGGTAGCTGACCACGGATACGAACTCGAAACCCTCATTACTCACTCAGGCAATTTGTATTTCGAATACAACAAATCAAACCTGAATACCAACCTCGCATTGAACAAAGACAAAGCGAACGCTGATACACTCGCAGCTGTTCTTGCTTTCCTGCAGAAAAACTGGAAAGTAAAATCAATTGATATCAACGCCTGGGCATCACCCGAAGGTGAACTTACCCTCAATCAGAAACTGTCTGACGAAAGAGGAAAAGTTGGCAATACTTGGTTCATTGATCAGGTTAAGAAAATGATCAAAGCCAAAACGCTGAACATTACCAAACCCGAAGAACTGGCCGTTACTGTTGCCGCTAAAGGCGAAGATTTCGACGGATTCATGAAAGCACTGCAGGCTTCAAATATGCCGCAGAAAGAAACCATCACAAACGTGATTAAGAGCCAGGAAAACAAAGCTGCACGCGAAAAAGCAATGAAAGACATGACCGTTATCTATACTGAAGTTGAGACCATGCTCTCAGTTCTCAGAAGGTCAGAAATCAAGATTGTTTGCTACCTTCCCAAAAAATCAAAAGAAGAAATTATGCAGCTTTCAACTTCAGCACCTGAGAAATTAGATAACAAAGAGTTGCTGTATGCCGCTACCCTTACCGACAACATGGAAACTAAATATACCATCTACAAATCGGCTACCACCATTTATCCTCAGGAATGGAAAAACTTCTGCAATGCAGGTTACGCAGCCATGAGCCTTGGTAAATTGGACGAAGCAGCTACCTACCTTGATAAAGCAAACACCCTGAAAGCAAGTGAGCCTAAGGTTCTTTACAACATTGGAGTTCTGAATTTCTGGAACAAAAAGAATGAAACAGCTGACAGCTATTTCAACCAGGCCAAAGCCGGTGGCATTGACGTTAGCTACAACATGGGCCTGCTCAAAATAAGAAAAGGTGATTATACTGCAGCTCTCAACGCTTTTGGTGCTAAGAAATGCAAAAACAACATTGCTCTTGCACAACTTCTTTCCGGCAATGCTTCGGGCGCTACCACAACACTGGGTTGTGTAAAACCGATGACTGCTGCTGATTATTATCTGCTGGCAATTGCCGGAGCACGCAGTGGCAACACTTCACAGATGTATGAAAACATCCGCAAAGCAATCACCGCTGATGCAGCTTACAGGTCACAAGCCAAGGAAGACCGCGAATTCCTGAAATATTTCAAGGAAGCCGCTTTCCAGGAAGCAACGAAATAATTTCAATTCGATACAGAAAAGAGGCTGTCTGCAAAGGCAGCCTCTTTTTTTTCCTGTTTTTTTATAATTTTGCGGAAGTTTAAATTCAAAACTAAATATAAAAATAATGAAGGCATATGTATTTCCGGGGCAGGGCGCCCAGTTCGTTGGAATGGGTAAAGACCTGTATGAAAAATCGGCTCTTGCAAAAGAAATGTTCGAGAAAGCAAACGACATTCTTGGATTCAGGATTACCGATCTTATGTTTGCCGGCACCGATGAGGATTTGCGTCAGACAAAAGTAACGCAGCCTGCCATCTTTCTACACTCAGTAATATTGTCAGCGGTACTCGGCGATAGCTTTCAGCCGGAAATGGTTGCCGGACATTCACTGGGCGAATTTTCAGCTCTTGTGGCCAATAAAGCATTGACATTTGAAGATGGTCTCAGACTTGTTGCCAAGCGCGCACAAGCTATGCAGAAAGCCTGCGAAGCGAATCCTTCCACTATGGCTGCCATTATTGGGCTTGATGATAAAATTGCCGAGGACATTCTGCTTACAATAGATGATATTGTAGTGGCCGCAAACTATAACAGCCCGGGTCAGCTCGTCATTTCGGGTACCAATAGTGGTATTACCACTGCATGCGAAAAACTCAAGGCTGCAGGCGCTAAAAGAGCGCTGCCGCTAAAAGTGGGCGGAGCCTTCCATTCTCCATTAATGGAACCTGCACGTATCGAACTTGCTGAAGCCATTAATGCAACAACCATTCATGAGCCCATTTGTCCCGTTTACCAGAATGTAAATGCCGGAGCGGTTTCTGACCCCGGTCAGATAAAAACCAATCTTATTGCGCAGCTTACCTCACCGGTTCTTTGGACTCAGACGGTTAGAAATATGATTGCCGACGGGGCCACCACTTTTATTGAAGTGGGACCGGGAACCGTATTGCAGGGCCTGGTGAAAAAAATTGATTCCTCTGCTGAGGCTTCGGGCGCCGAATTTGCCGGATAATTTTTATTAAAAGACGATTGTTTTTAGCCGGAGCGAAAATGCTTCGGCTTTTTTTTTGTTCGCATGAATATTAATTCGATTAGAACTTTCGACGGAATTATGAAAAAATAGCTACCGAAAGCCAAAAAATATCGACAAAAATAAAGTATACATAAATAATGCAATAAGTTGTTTATCAGTAAATTAATTTTTGAAAAAATCCTGCTTTTAATGTTTTTTTTGTACTTTTGTAAAAAATTAACACTTAAAAATTATTGCTATGGATGACAAAATTCTTGCTGATTACTTAACAGCGAAGTACAGTTTCTGTAAATTTTCAATTCATGAGGTCTTTGCCGATTATTACAGGCAGCCGCCGATTTATTTTGCCCCAAAAGAGGCAACCGCCTCTTTTGAACATTCCATGAATGCAGGAGATCCTTTTCTGCTGATTGGTACAAGAGACTTTGCAAAATGGAAAAAGTTCGGCCCCGATGCGGTCAAGTTAATTGCCAATGATTTTATTTATCATTGCATTATGACTCGTGTGCGCCCTTATCTGAAAGGACCTATGCTCAAGGAAATGATTAAACGGATGGTGAACGGTCCCTTGCTCAAGCGCGTTGAATTTCCTTCGGCATGGGAGCGTATCATCCGCGAAGGACGGTGTCCGGTGAAATATGTTACACCGTTTGCAGTAAACAGCAAAGCACGCACTGCCGCTGATGTAAAACCCGGCGACACCTGTTATGTCTGCATCCTTAAAAAGCCGCCTTTCATTGCAAATCCTGCCCATGTTGGAGAATACGCGCAAACTGGTCCCCTAGTTCCGCGTTAAGCTGACCCCCTTT